>NCFS01000130.1 GCA_002281295.1 Halothiobacillus sp. 35-54-62
GCCAGCGCCCATGCCAAGCCCAACCGCAGCTTATGGGGCAAAAAAGCCAGCACGGCAAGCGCCCCCACCGCCAGCCAGGTTAGCCAGTACCTTGGGCATAAAAAAATGGGTGAAAACCACCGCGCTTCGGCATTGTTACGAAGTGCCCTCAATTAGCGCCGCCAGAACATTGGCAAAAATAAAACCAGCACGGTGAAAATTTCCAGCCGCCCTAAAATCATCGATACCGTGCCCACCCACAGCGTGCCCGTTGATGCGTTAGCAAAGGTGCTGGAGACCGTGCCTAAGCCCGGGCCTGCGCTCGTGAGTGTGCCAATGGCGCCGCCTAAGGCGGAAACAGGGTCAAGGCCGGTGGCCATCATCGCGAAAAAAATAACCACAAAAATAAACACAAAAGCGGCAAAAAACGCCCAAACCGCGCTAATCACCGAGGGGTTAATTGCTCGCCCACTCAGTTTCACCACAAACTCGGCATGCGGGTGCACTAATTTTCGAAGCTCATTTAACCCTTGCCGGGTCAGCAACAAAAACCGCACGGTTTTTAACCCGCCGGCGGTTGACCCCGCGCAGCCACCAATCAAGGCGGTGGCTAAAACCAACACGGGCAAAAACACAGGCCACGGCGTGTTATCCACCAGCGTAAAACCCGTGGTTGTCATCATCGAAACCAAGGTAAATAGCCCCCAGCGCGCGCCCCACAGCCATTCGGAAAACGGCCGGGAAATCATCACGGTGAGCATAATCAAGGCAAAGAAGATCAATAAAAGCAGCAGAAAAAACTTAAACTCCGAGCTTTTACCATACGCCCGAATAGAACCATGCTTAATGGCCAGATAATGCAGCGCCATGGGCGTGCCGCCTAAAATCATAAAGACAACGGCCGTTAGCTCCATCGAAAAATTATTAAAATAGCCAAAGCTGGCATCATGGGTTGAAAACCCGCCCGTGGAGATGGTGGAAAAGGCATGGCCCACGGCATCAAACCAGCTCATGCCTTCAAGCTTGAACAAGATCGCGCACAGCATGGTTAAGCTGGCATAAACCACCCACAACGCCTTGGCGGTTTCTGAGATGCGCCCGGATAACCGCTCATCTTTCATAGGGCCTGAAATTTCAGATTTATACAGCTGCATGCCCCCCACGCCGAGCAGCGGCATAAAGGCCACCACGAGCACGATAATCCCCAAACCGCCCAGCCATTGGAGTTGCTGACGATAAAATAATAGGGATTTTGGCATCTCATCCAACCCCGCCAATACGGTGGAACCGGTAGTGGTAATACCAGAAACCGACTCAAATACCGCCTGACTAAACGTTAGGTGAAGGTTCGGCTGCAAATAAAAGGGCAAGGCGCCCATCAGCCCCAACACCACCCAAAACGACACCACAATAAGCAAGCCATCGCGCAATTTAAGCTCGCGCCGATAGCCGCGCAGGGGGAGCCACAGCGCGGCACCCAAGAGCACGGCGATTAAAAAACTGGTTTCAAAGGGCACAAGATCGGTATCGCCCATCACCCAACCCACCCACCATGGGGGAATAAAGGTTAAGCCAAACACCATCAGCAACACACCCAACACCCGAAAAACCACAATAAATTGCATAAAAACCGGCCTTAAAAAAAGCCAAAACGCACAGTGAACAGCTGTTCAATGTCGCGCACATAGCGTTTATCGTGAGAAATAAAATCACATGGTCATCGGATTCGATAATGCTGTCGTGATGGGCAATGAGCACCTCACCCTCGCGCAGCAAGGCACCAATCGTGGTTCCCGGGGGCAGCTTTAAGCCATCCACCCGCCGCCCCACGACCTGCGAGGTGTTCGCATCGCCGCGCGCGATAATTTCCATGGCCTCTGCCGCGCCGCGCCGCAGGGAATGCACGCTCACCACATCGCCCCGTCGCAAGCGGCTGATCATGCTGCCGATGGTAATGTTGTGCGGCGAGAGGGCGATATCAATGCTGCCCATATGGATTAAATCCACATATTCACTGCGATTGACAATGCACATGACTTTGCGTGCGCCGAGTTTTTTGGCCAACATGGCGGCGAGAATATTGTCCTCGTCATCGTTGGTGAGGGCGAGAAACACGTCCATATCTTCGATATTTTCTTCAATCAGCAACTCGCTATCGGTGGCAGACCCCGTCAACACAATGGTGTTATCGAGCTCGGCGCTGAGTTTGCGGGCTTTTTCGGCATTATTGCTAATTAATTTAACCTGAAAGCGCGACTCCAGCGCTTGGGCCAAGCCGCCGCCAATATTGCCACCGCCGGCAATCAAAATACGCCGGTAGGGGCGATCAAGCCGGCGCATCACGCTCATGACTTTGCGGATATCATCAGATTTAGCGAGGAAAAACACCTCGTCATCGGCCTCAATCACCGTGGCACCATCGGGGTGCAGCGCAGTATCTTTACGAAAAATCGCTGCGACCCTAGCTTCCACATCCGGCAGCAAGGCGGATAAATACCGAATGGGCTGCCCCACTAGCGGGCCATCTGCATCGGCACGCAAGCCAATCAGCCGCAACCGGCCATCGGCAAAATCACGCACTTGCAAGGCATCGGGGTATTCCAGCAAGCGCGCGATGTAATCTTTAATTAACCGCTCGGGGCTAATCATGTAATCCACCGCAATGGCGTTGTTGTCGAACAAGGCGGGGTGATCTAAAAAATCGGTAGCGCGAATGCGCGCAATTTTGGTTGGCGTGCGGTAGAGCGTCCAGGCCACCTCGCAGGCCAGCATGTTCGTTTCATCCGAGCTTGTCACCGCAATCAGCACATCGGCATCGGCCGCGCCCGCCGCAAACAGCACGCTCGGCTGGGCGCCATAGCCTTCGACGGTGCGAATATCGAGGCGCTCTTGCAAGCGCAGTAAGGCGGCGGGTTGGGTATCTACGACGGTAACCGAATTGCGCGTTTCCTGCGATAACACCGTTGCCAGCGAGGCGCCCACTTGCCCTGCGCCTAAGATTATGATTTTCATGCTGTGCTCACGTGAGATTAAGTTAGCTTCGCTCGTTGGCGCTGATACCCAACGATTTTAACTTGCGGTATAAATTGGTGCGCTCCATGCCGGTTAAGCGCGCCAGTTCGGTCATCGAACCCTCGCAGCTTTTGAGCTGTGCCAACAAATAGCGCCGCTCAAATTCATCGCGGGCATCGCGCAGGGGTAAATCCAGATTTAATGAAATTAACGTCGCGGCAACCGCATCCTGGCTATCGGCCAAGGTGGGTAAAAAACCCAATGCCCGCTGCACTTCTTGCTCGTCGATAATCTCGCCCGTGCCCAAAATGAGCATGCGCTGCACGAGGTTTTTTAACTCCCGCACATTGCCCGGCCAAGAGTGGGCTTTAAGTAAATTGCGCGCCCCAATGGTGAGCTCGCGCTTGGGCAAGCCTTCAACTCGGTGCGCGGCCTCAAGGTAATAGCTTAGGAGAATCGGCACATCTTCCGCATGATGGCGCAACGGCTCGATTGGCAAAGGCACGACCGACAAGTGATAAAACAAGTCCTCGCGGAATTTGCCCGCCCGCACTTCAGATTCCAGATCTTTGCGGGTAGCCGCCACCACGCGCACATCCACATGCACGGGGTCAGCCCCGCCCACGCGAAAAAAGGTTTGGTTCTCCAGCGCGGAGATCAGCTGCATTTGCGTTTGCTCATCCATATCCGCCGCTTCGGCGATAAACAAGGTGCCGCCGTTGGCTTGTTCGAGTAAGCCATAGCGAATTTTGCCATCTTCCTCGGAGCCAAATAGCTCAACTGCCGCATTTTGCCGCCCCCCCATCGCCACCCCGCCGGTATCGATAAACGGAAAATGCCGACGCGGCGAATGGTGATGGATATAACGCGCCAAGGCCTGTTTGCCCGTGCCAGGCTCGCCTGAAATGAGCACCCAGGCATCATGGCCGGCCACTTTTTTGGCCTGCGCGCGCAGGGTAATCATGTACTCGCTATCACCGATCAGCTCGAAGGGATCGGGCGCGCTGCGTTTAAGCTGGTCGTTCTCGCGGGTAAGGCGGGTATTTTCTAAGCCATGCTCGATAAGCAACAAGAGTTTATCGAGCGAAATGGGCTTTTCGATAAAATCGAAGGCGCCCAAACGGGTGGCCTCAACGGCGGTTTCGACCGTGCCATGCCCCGACATCATAATCACCGGCCAAATCAGCTGATCGTGCTCATGCCATTCGCGCAGCAAACTAATGCCATCTTGTCCCGGCATCCAGATATCCAGCAAAATTAAATCGGGGCGGCGAACTAATATGGATGCGCGCGCCTCAATCGCATCGGCGGCGGTTGATACGGTGTACCCTTCATCGGCCAAAAGCTCGGCCAACAGGTTGCGAATTTCGACTTCGTCGTCGACGACCAGGATGTGTCCAATACTCATGGTTTTTCAGCACTACTCATTGGGGTGGCTAAGGTCAGGGTGTTT
>NCFS01000036.1 GCA_002281295.1 Halothiobacillus sp. 35-54-62
TCGTGCCGAATCAATAATCAAAGGCGCCCTAAAGCGGCTTTATCACAGGAGTAAAGCTGCCGCCATACCCACCCCCACCGTAGGCACTAACACAACCGCCACCCGCCAGCCCAAAAGCCGCCCGCCAATAAAAAAGGCCAGCGCTGTTTTAACTAAGGTATTCACCAAAATGGCCAGCACGATCGCCTGCGTTGCAACATCGGCGGTAATTTGCCCCTGCCCTGCCATTTTTGATAACGATAACGACAAAGCATCCACATCGGCCAAGCCAGAAATCGCCGCCAACCCATAAATCCCCGAAGTACCCAAATAGTGGTGCAACCCCTGCGCAAGCAACATAATGGCGACCAAAATCAAGGTAAAACGGAGCGCTGCGCCCAATTCCAACGGGTTTTTTAGCGTTGAAACCAGCGTGGCGGAATTAGATTCGTGCACAGAAGCCCAGCGCCAAGCGATAACCGCGCCGAGTGATGCCGTTAGCAACATGGCAATAATTGGGGGGAGTAATGCGGAAAGTAAATCGGCATTAACCAAGCCGACCTCGATTAAAACGCGCGGAAATAAAAGGGTCGAAGCCACAATAATCCCCACCGCAACAATGCCCGTCATATCCCGCCGTTCGCGGTTAAACCGCGCGAGGGTTAGGGTCAATGCCGTTGAGGAAACCAAGCCGCCGAGCAAGCTTGTCACCAGCAAACCCTGCCTTGAACCCAGTATGCGCATCAAAAAATAGCCCACAAACGATAAGCCTGCCAACAGCAAGACCATCCAACCGATCACCCACGGATTAAGCGCGCCCCAAGGGCCAAAATCACCATTCGGTAATATCGGTAATATCACCAAGGCCAATAGCAGCAACTTAAATGTCGCGAAAAGCTCTTGCTCGGATAGTTTTTGCAACCCCGCGTGCAGAACCGGTTTTAATCCTAGTAAAATCATGCTGATAACAGCGGCCACAACGGCAACATACGCATAGCCACTCACGGCGAAAACGCCCAGCGTAAAGGTCAAAAAGCTGGCAATTTCTGTGGTAATGCCCACCGATTGATCGCGCTGTGCGGACAGCCAATAGCTCACCGCCAAAATAACCCCCAGCACAAAGATCCCCGCCGCCAGCACCACGCCGCCATATTGGCTGGCTAACAGACCGATTAATCCACCCGACAAACCAATTAACCCCAAGGTCCGTACACCCGCCACACGGCTGCCATCGGCGGCGGTGCGTTCATGCCAACCACGCTCAAGCCCAATGAGCAGCCCAATACCCAAAGCCAAACCCAAATTTTGCAGTACGAGCACGATATCAAGCAGGGGGGACATCATTCACAGGCCTTCATCGGTCAAAAAATCCAAAAAAACCACCCAAGTGCGGGTGGTTTTATTATACGCCGAGCCGAGCAAACTTAAGCCTATACAACAAGGCACGCGGCGCGGGGAATCAATTCAGTGCGAGCCACTTTGCAATTTATCCATAAGGGCAAACACCAAGCCAGAGAGTAAAAATGTGATGTGAATACCAATCAAAAAGTACAAGTGCCGATCGCTTAAAACATCCACATTCATAAAGGCTTTAAGCAACTCAATCCCCGAAATTGCAACCATTGAGCCGATTAATTTAATTTTAAGATCACTAAAACCAATCGAACCCATCCAATCGGGGCGATCAGCATGGCTGTGCAAATCATCCATTTTGGACACGAAGTTTTCATAGCCGGAAAACATAATAATAATCAGTAAATTCATTAACAAAGACACATCAACAAGGGTTAAAACCCCCACAATAATTTGCCCCTCATCCATGCTCGAAAAGTGGCTCAGTAAATGCCAAACTTCTTTGCCAAACTTCATCAGCAAAATGCCCATGGCCACCACAAGCCCCAAATAAATGGGCGCCATTAACCAGCGGCTGGCAAAAATAAAATGCTCAAATCCACTTTCAAGATGTTTAAACACGCTTCGAGGCGCGGGCACAGGATCATTAACCATAAAAAAACCTCCAAAGAAAAACTAATGATACGACGTTGGCGCCATCATACCACTCTCGCCCGATTCACACCCGAGTGCGCTTGTGCAAATACTGCGGGGCAATCGTTTCCAGCCGCGTGGGCTGGCGTGGGCAGCCCACCGAACACACGCTGGGCGTTTGCAGTGAGGCGTAATTATCCCGAGTAAACGGCTTGCCCGGTGCAAACTCTAACAATCGAGCCTGCACGCGAGAGGCCCAATCGGGCAACCCCAAAATCAATCTCGGATGCCCTGCGGTTTTTGCGGCATAGGCGACCAATTCACGCAGGCGATAATCGGTAGGCCCGCAAAGCTCAATGCGCCGGCCATTGAGCTCGGAAGATTCGATGGCAGACAACAATTGCGCCGCCACATCACCCACAAATACAGGCGCAAAAAGCGCATCCGCACAGGCCAGAGGAAATACCCCCGGCATGAGTGCGGCTAATTGCACAAAACGGTTCAAAAATGCATCGTGGGGCCCAAAAATCACCGAGGGGCGAAAGCTCGTTACGCCGATGCCGTTTTGCTCGCCAAATTCATGCGCCCAATCTTCGGCGCGACCTTTACTTCTAAGATAAAAACTTCGCCCATTAACCGCATCGGCACCTAAGGCGCTCATGTGCAAATAGCGCGTGATGCCTGCCGCACTCGCCGCCGCCAGTGCCGTTTGGGTGAACGTGACATGCGCCTGCTCAAACCCAACCCCATTGTGTTTTGGCTCGTTGAGAATACCCACGAGGTTAATCAAAACCGAATGATCGCTCATCAATTCAGCCCAAGATAGTGGCGCGCGCACGGATGCCATATCAGACGCGGCTGGCGCCCGATCAATTAAGCGGATACCCGGGTTTAACGCCAAATCTCGGTGACGATGAACATGCCGGCTCGGTATGGTGACGGAAAACCCCGCCTGACTGAGTGCGCCCGCCAACGCGCGGCCTACAAACCCAGTGCCGCCCAGCAGCATGATTTTTTTCGCGCCAAACGGTGGCTGTGTAACTTGCATCCCAAACTCCCTATCAAAAATTTTAATCTGACGATATCTTGGCAACCTGCCGCGATATACTAAGACGGCTTAATTAAATGGGTCGCTGCACCCAAAACCGACCCACCCAATCAGAGCAACACGCTACTGTCATAGGATGTGAACCGCATGAATTCCAACGCCCCCCGCACGCGCGTAGACACCCTAATCATTGGCGCAGGCTTAACCGGCCTCTCCGCAGGGTACCATCTGACCAAACACGGCGAGCAAGTCATTATTTTAGAAGCCGCCACGCGGGTCGGTGGTGCGGTGGGCAGCGTCATAGAAGCCGGTTGGCTGCGCGAGCTCGGCCCCAATAGCCTGATGCAAACAGAAGCCTTGGCGCAATTGCTCAGCGAGCTGGATTTAAGCGCAGAAACGATTGAAGCCAATCCCATCGCCAAAAAAAGGTTTGTGGCCAAAAATGGGCACCCGGTTGCCTTGCCCGCCAATCCGCTGGAATTACTCTCAAGCCCCCTCTTCAGCTTAGGTGATTTATTCCACCTCGCGCGGGAACCTTGGATTAAACCGGCCAAAACCGAAGAATCGATCGCGCAATTTGTTCGCCGACGGCTCGGCCAAGGCTTTTTGGATTGGGCGGTTGATCCCTTCGTCTCCGGCGTTTATGCCGGAGACCCTAACCGCCTATCGGCGCGCGCAGCGATACCAAAAATTTATGCAATGGAGCAAGAAAATGGCTCACTCATTCGCGCCGGCATTGCGCGAATGAAGGCGGCCAAAGCCAACCCAGCCCCCCTAACCCAGCCGGCAAAGGGGAAATTACTGAGCTTCAAGAAGGGCTTACAAACACTCACCGATGCGCTGGCTTGTGCCATAACCACCTCAGGCAAAGGGGAAATCCATACCAACAGCCCCTGCTCAGGCATTATCCCAAATGCCGATAACAGCTGGACGGTGCACACCGAGCTTGGTGATTCATTTACTTGCAAAAATTTAATTCTCACCGTGCCGGCGGCCGTGGCAGCACGCTTGCTTGAACCCTTTGATTTGGCGCTGGCGGAGCAATTAAACCCCATCGAATACCCGCCCATCGCCTCCGTTGTTATGGGATTTAATCGCGACCAAGTCGCTCATCCCCTCGATGGGTTTGGGCTGCTGATTCCATCCAAAGAGCACAAACAAACCCTCGGGGTATTATTTTCATCCACCTTATTCCCCGACCGAACCCCGCTAGGCAAAGTCATGCTGACCGCTTTTATCGGCGGGCGGCAAAAACCCCAAGAAGCGGCCGAGGGAACCGAGGATGAAATTTTAGGGCGTGTTTTACGCGACTTGTCGCCCCTTTTGGGCATTCAGGGCCAACCTGAGTTTTTGCGTATTCAGGCTTGGCCGCGCGCCATACCGCAATACGAATTGGGGTATTTAACCCGCATTGAGGCAATAAGCACCCTAGCGGCTCGCTGGCCAAATTTGCATTTGGCCGGCAACTGGCGCGGCGGCATTGCCGTAGGCGATTGTTTAATAAACGGTCAAAAACTGGCAGAACAATTGGCTGCCACCGGAGCTTAACCGCCCGTCATCGACATAAACCGGATCACTTTTTCCGGTTTATCTTGAAACTCATGCCGCTCGGGCTTCAAGCCAATGGCGGAAATAATTGCCGCTTTGAGCTCATCATCGGGGATACCGCGCCGCAATAAAGGACGGAATGAAAAATTATGCTCTTGCCCCAAACACATATACATCGTGCCATCGACCGCTAACCGCACCCGATTGCAGGTGCCGCAAAAATGCTCAGACATTGGGGTGATAAAACCAATTTGGGTCTCGGTGCCCGCCACCTGCAAATACCGCGCGGGACCTGCCCCATCGACCGGGTTAATCACGGGAATAAGCGGGTAGCGCTCAGCTAAACGCTGTTTAATCGTTTGCAGGCTGATGTAGTGATCAATGGCATTGCGCCCGGTGTCGCCCATGGGCATGGTTTCAATCATGCGCAGCACAAACCCATGCGCGATACAAAACTCAAGCAAGGGCTCAACATCGTCCTCATTGACGCCTTTCATCACTACCATGTTGATTTTAATTGGCGTAATACCCGCCGCTTTGGCGGCCATTAAACCATCGATCACTTTACTTAGTTTGCCTTGGGTAATTTGCTTGAAGCGGTCGGCATTTAAGGTATCAAGGCTCACATTCACCCGACCCACACCCGCTGCTTTTAGCGGCGCGGCCATTTTGGCCAATCGGGTCGCGTTGGTTGAAAGCGCAATATCTCGAATGCCCGGCAAGGCATCAATTCGCCGGACAATTTCTTCTACGCCCTGACGCACCAGCGGCTCACCGCCTGTAATTCGCACGCGACGCAAGCCCATATCAGCCATTAGCCCCACTAAACGCTCGATTTCATCAACCGAAAGCCAGTGCTCAGGCACTTCAAAATCGTTAAACCCTTCAGGCATGCAATAAAAACAGCGCAGGTCGCATCGATCTGTGACCGATAGCCGCAAATAATCGATTGAACGCCCGAAGGGATCTACCAAGTTCGACATACTTCAACCTAAGAAAAACAGCCCAAAAAAATAGGGTGATCTGTTTGTAAAAATAATTTCAGAGTCATGCCGTTCAGCAAGCAAGCTCGCTTAAAGGGACATTTGAATAACGCAGGAGGTCGGAGTTCCTTGTTATTCCTCTGAAAGCAAATCCGTGCAGGAGTCGCTAGGTATCAGTGGATACAACGATAGCGGGGAAAAAATAAATTGCAAGCGTTATGTTTCAAAGAACTTATTGCGCGACAAATTAGCATCACATCAGCGAACCCAAGAGCCTGTTTTGCCGCCATGCTTTTCCAGCAATCGGGTAAATTCAATCACCATCCCGCGATCAACGGCCTTGCACATATCGTACAGCGTGAGCGCCGCCACCGAGGCCGCCGTCAAGGCTTCCATCTCAACGCCGGTTTGGCCCGCTAAACGGCATTCGGCTAAAATATGAATCCCGTTTTGGTCTTCATCCGGCGTTAGCGTTACTGCCACTTTCGTTAGCAGCAACGGATGACACATGGGAATTAAATCCCAGGTTTTTTTGGCAGCCATAATTCCCGCCACGCGCGCCACGGCCAGCACATCGCCCTTTTTATGCCCGCCCGTTAAAATCATTGCCAAGGTTTGCGGCTGCATGCGAATAAAAGACTCAGCCAAAGCCACCCGTTCGGTGTGCGGTTTAGCCCCCACATCCACCATCCGAGCGGCGCCGGTTTCATCGAGATGCGTTAATTTAAGTTCCGTCACAAATACCATCCTTCAAAGGGGAAATAATCCACAAAATCGCCTTCGGCCAAGGTGCTATCCGCCGGAATCAGCGCCACCCCATCAGCCCAAGCAATAGAACTTAACAGCCCAGAATTTTGGTTGGGAAACGTAAGCAGATGAGTTTGCCCCGCGATAGACCGAGCTCTTTTAACCCGAATAAACTCGGGGCGATCACCCCCCGTCCATGGCTGAGCTAAGGGCAACCGGGGCGCGGGGCGATCAATATCCGGATCTGCCCCCACCATGGCGCGAATCGCGGGGCGCACAAATAAAAAAAACGTAATAAACGTCGAAACGGGGTTTCCCGGCAAACCAATAAACGGCGTATCACCGATGCGCCCGAAGGCCAGCGGCTTGCCCGGTTTAAGAAACACGCGCCATGTGTCGATGCACCCGATATCGGCCACCACCTGTCGCACCCAATCGGCATCACCCACCGATACACCGCCGGAGGTTAACACCAAATCAGCCTCTGCCGCACCGCGCAGCAAAGCCGCTCGGATGGCCACCGGCTCATCGGGTAATACGCCTAAATCCAGCACTTCAATCGACAATCGCGCCATGGCCGCCCGCAAAAGCGCGTGATTGGCATTAAATATTTTACCGGGCGGCAAGGCGCACCCGGGCTCGATTAGCTCATCGCCCGTCGTAAATAAAGCTACACGCGGCCTGCGCACCACAGCAATCTCAGCCACGCCCACCGAGGCCAAAAGCCCCAAATGCGCCGCATCTAACCGGGTGCCCGCCGATAAAACACACTGCCCTATCTGGGTATCGGCGCCCTGCTGGCGCACGCCGGCCCCCACCCGGAGCACTTCATTAAGCACAATACGACCGTCTGCTTGTAGCGTTACCGATTCTTGCGCGATAACGGCATCACTCCCTAAGGGAAGCGCTGCGCCTGTAAATATGCGCCAGGCCACATCGGGGGATGGCAAGGATTGCGGGGCATCGCCCGCATAAGATTGACCGACAACGGTGCGAACCTCGGCACAGCGCGTTGGCGCGGTTAAGGCATAACCATCAAACAAACTCACCATACTGGGCGGCACATCGTATTGCGATAAAACCCCCTCGGCAAGAACGCGCCCCAAGGCATGATTGAGCGAGACAAGCTCGGTTTCAACCACGCGCGGCAAGCATTGAATTAAGCGACGCTGAGCACTCTCGATCGTATCCAAACACGCATCCTCACTTATAAAGCGCTGCCCGACAATGCAGGCGGTGAATCAAAATCAGCGAACCAACGTGCATGCGCCGCCGCATCGCTTTCCCGCGCATCAACCCAACAAGCCTGACCCTCAGGGTCGGTTTCTTTTTTCCAAAAAGGCGCATGGGTTTTTAGATAATCCATCATAAAAGTACAGGCCTGCAGCGCATCGTGACGGTGCGCACTGGCGACCGCGACCAAAACAATTTGATCTGTCGGATACAAAGCACCCACCCGATGAATAATCGTAACACCCGCAACGGGGAAGCGCGTTTGCGCCTCTAACGCCACGCGCGCCAAGGCACGCTCGGTCATTCCGGGGTAATGCTCTAGGGTTAAAACCGCCACATCGCGGGATTCGTTCATATCGCGCACCGTGCCCAAAAAACACGCCACCGCGCCCACATGAGCGCAGCGATCCCGCAATTCAGCCAGCACACAGGTCACATCAAAATCGGCCGTTTGAACAGAAATTTTCATAAATTAAGACCAAATTTATCCAATATTTTAGGTAATTATGACAGGCGTATCCCAAGAAGGCAGCGCCCATCTGCGATAAAAAACCAAAATTTCTAATACCCCATAGAAACACTCAAGGCCTTAACGGATTGAATATTAGAACTATCTGATGTAGATTTTATGAGCTGGAATTCGCGTGATTTAATTTTGTGATCGTAAATCAATATAGATTGATTGACCAATCGCTTAGAACCATGAAGAATGCTGGGTCTCGTTGAAAGCATAAATCTCTTAACGTTAAAAACAGCGTGCAGTACACCGTTGTCGGAGAATGGTGTATATGCCGGGTGGATCGTAAAGATCCTTGCAATTGCCTACAGTGCAGGAGTGAGCAATGTCAGAAAATATGATTAACCCCGTACCCGAGGGTGCGAACAAAGCAGGCGTTGCGTCGAGTGATCGCCGCAAATTCCTGCGCAAGAGTGTTGCCTTGGCAGCCGGTGGCGCAGCCATCGCCGCGACCACGTCAGCCAATGCCGCCGATGGCTTAAAAACTTGGACCACCCCGCTGAAAAACGAACCCACGCGCCACATGCTGGGTCGCGGTGTCGTTTCAGTGCCTTATGGCCTGCCTTCAAAATATGAAGCAGGTGTTGTTCGGCGCAACGTCGGCTGGTTAACAGCAGACACCATTGCATCGATCAGCTTCACGCCTTGGCAAGACCTTCATGGGATTATTACCCCGAACGGTCTGCACTTTGAGCGTTACCATGCAGGCGCGGTTGATGTCGACCCCGAGAAACACCGCCTAGTTGTTCATGGCATGGTTAAACAACCCATGATCTTCACGGTTGATGATCTCAAGCGCATGCCATCACACACCGCCATTCACTTCCTCGAATGCCCAGCTAACGGCGCGATGGAATGGCGTGGCGTGCAAATGGACTCATTACAGTTCACCCACGGCATGATGAGCTGCTCGGAATGGACCGGTGTCAAACTCACCACCCTGATGGAAATGGTCGGTGTGGATCCTAAATCCACTTGGTTTTATGGCGAAGGCACAGATGGTTCAGCTCTGCAACGCTCCATCCCCATGGAAGGTGCGCACGACCAGCATGGCAAACCAATTCCCGCGCTGTACACCAGCCATTATCGTGATGCGATGGTTTGCTACGCCATGAATGGTGAAGCGCTGCGCCCAGAAAATGGGTACCCCATTCGCTTATTCGTTCCAGGCTTTGAAGCCAACGTTTCAACGAAGTACCTGCGCCGACTCATGTTTGTTGACAAACCATTGGTCACCTACCAAGAAACCAAACATTACATTGAAGTTTTGCCTAATGGCTTAATTCGTCAATATGACTTGGTTAATGAAGCAAACTCAGTCATTACCTCACCCTGCCCTGATTTCAAAATGAACGGCAAAGGCACCTACGAGATTCGCGGGATTGCTTGGTCGGGTTATGGCAAAATCAAGCACGTTGATATCTCGGTTGATGGCGGCAAAAACTGGACAGAGGCAACACTCACTGAGCCGGTATTAAGCAAATGCTTAACCAAGTTCACCCTGCCGTTCCAGTGGGATGGCAGTGAGAATTTGATTATGAGCCGCGCAACCGATGAAACCGGCTACGTACAGCCCACGTTGAAACAACTGCGTGAAGTTCGTGGCTTCAACAGTATTTATCACAAGAATTCAATTCAGGTCTGGAAAATTGAGAAGACCGGCGAGGTGAAGAATGTCCAAATCGAAAATGTCTAACTGGGGTTTAGGGCTTGCTGCCGCCGCGGTTGCGTTAACACTGAGCAATAGTGCCTTCGCTTTTGACACAAGTGCAGATAAATCTGCACCCAAAGTTAGCGGCATTGGCATGAACATCACCGACGCGGCAATCAAACCGTGGAATATCAGCTACTTCTACGACGGCACCAACCTGCCCGATGGCAGTGGCACGGTCAGTGCTGGCGAGAAAATTTACAGCGCACAATGTGCCATGTGTCATGGTGACTTCGGTGAGGGTGCCCACGGCTATCCCAAAATGGTTGGCGACCCTGTTGATCAGTTTGAAGCCTCAGCAAAAGCAGGCGTTGATGCGGTGAGCAACCGGGGTCTAAACAACAACTGGGGCAATGCGCCCACGTTGATGGATATGATTCATCGTGCTATGCCGTTCTATGCGCCCGGCACACTCACTACCGACGAAGCGTACTCAGTTACCTGCTATGTTATGAACTTAGCAAGCATTCCTGGCGTAGGTGATGATTTTGTTTGCGATAAAACATCGCTGCCTAAGATCAAAATGCCAGCTGAGCCGTTGTATGTTACTAACTCTGGCCCAGACACAGATAACACCCGTTGCATGAAAGATTGCTACAAGGGCACTGAATTTGTGGTTGAGAAAGCAGCCAGCATTGGTGATGTGAGCGTCGGCAAAGTTCAAAAGAAAGATAGTCAGTAATTGCTCTTAGCTGAAACACAACCCCCCGATATCGGGGGGTTTTTTATTGGAGCACGGGTTACTGCCGCTCAAAACGTTGCTGCCGATCAAAACTTTGAGCGGTACGCCGCCGAATAATCTTTAAGCTCAGAGTGGCTAAGCCAAAAAAAAACCGCAGGTTAATTTGGCATGGCGCTCAAGCAAATTACTGATCTTTTGAATCATTCGAGTGCACATCAATCACCCGCTGGTTGGTTGGGCGCGGGGATGAGGGCGACACGACCTCGCCTTCATACACGCGGCTCGTGGTTTTTTGGCGTGTCACCACGCGATGAATGTTTTTTGCAATCCAAATACCGAACGTCAGCTTTCGCAGCCAAGGAACCACTAAAACCAAGCCAATCACATCGGTTAGCGGGCCGGGCAAAATTAATAAAATCGCGCCGATCCAAGTAGCAAATATCCCAATCGGATCAACGGAATCAAGAGAACCACCCGACCGCATTGCTTGCATCGAACGAACATTTAGCCGGGTAACCCGCAATAAAATAATCCCCAGCGCGGCAGTTGCTACTATCCACATAACGGTAAACCAAAAACCAAAAAATGCGCCCATGGCAATCAGCAAAACAATTTCTATGATGGGGAGTAGCGCGATAAACGAAATAGGATTCATGATAAATAACCTTCATTAAGTGAGTCGTGCAAGTTGGCAATTTTATTTGCATACTAACGATTGCTTGCATCGCCTATTATCCATAATGGCGATGATCGCAGGGGTTTTCAATGAATGGGCGGATGAACATTAGGCAATGTTTGATTCAGCCCAAAAGAAATCACCATTTTTGGTTGAATTCTCACGTTTAGACGGGGTCGAACCCCCAAAGTACCATTTAACCAACCTAAATAAAGGCGACCAGCACAACATGGCCAGATTCAAATTAATTAAAAGCCCGCTGGCTTGGATTCTCCTCAGTTGTTTCTCGCTTTTCGGCGTAACGGCAAATAGTGCTGAATTACTTAGCCCTGAAGAAGCGTTTCATGCCACAGGCCAGATTCAAAACGCTGAGCTGAGCTTATCGTTTAAAGTGGCGCCGGGTTACCACCTGTACCGTGATCGAATCGAAGTAACGCCAGAGCCAAGCCAGCTTAAGCTCGGCCCGCCGGCATTTCCGGACGGGGTGATTGATAACGATCCCTATTTCGGCAAAATGGTTGTGTATAAGAAAGATTTCACCGTGAACTACCCGCTCTTATCCAGCCAAGCCGGTAGCGAAAAAATCACGGTTAAATACCAAGGGTGCTCAGACACCATGGGCGTGTGCTACCCCCCGCAAAAGCAAACCATTGAAATCAATATACCCGCGCTTAACCCGAGCGCGCCCCAGGCAAGCACATCCACCGCTGCGCCTAATTCCATCAGCGCATTAGCGAATTTAGGCGGCAGTGGCTCAGCAGAGCCATTAGAACCAGAGCAGGCATTCCGCCCTACTTTGACGCTACAAAATCACACAATCTTAGTGCATTGGGATATTGCCAAGGATTACCACCTCTACCGTGATCGCGTTAAGGCGGGCCTTGCGGATACACAAGCTGCAATTTTATCAGCCGATATAGGCAAAGGCATAGTTGTCGATGACCCAGGCTTGGGTAAAACAGAGGTGTTTTATAACAATCTGGATATAAAACTTAACGTTAACCCGGATGGTGCGCCGAGTGCGGTCGTAGTGGTCGGGTTTCAAGGGTGCGCGGATATTGGCCTGTGCTACCCCCCGATGACGCAAGCTTGGCGGGTTAATTTTACAAGTGGTGCTATCGAACCCTTAACCCAAGCGCCAAAAACCACGCTAACGCGGGTAATTGATCTGCCGGTGGCAACCGAACCCCCGCTCGGCGCCGCAATACCGGCATCAGCAATAACCCCAAATGCAGCAGCGCAAGCCCCCGCACAAATAAGCCAAACCGATGCCATCACCCAGCAACTTAAAACAGGGAGCATTTGGACCATTATCTTGGGCTTTTTGGTCATCGGGCTTTTGCTGGCCTTCACCCCTTGCGTGTTCCCCATGATCCCCATCCTTGCGGGCATTATTGCCGGCCAAGGCGATAAAATTACCACGCGCAAGGCATTCATTCTGTCGCTGGTTTATGTGTTGGCGATGGCGGTAACGTATACCCTCGCCGGCGTACTGGCAGGGTTATTTGGCTCAAATTTGCAGGCGGCATTTCAAAACCCCTGGATATTAAGTGCGTTCGCCGCGATTTTTGTGGCGCTCGCGTTTTCGATGTTTGGGTTTTTTGAGTTACAACTCCCATCAGCCCTGCAATCCAAAATCATGCAGGTACAAAATAATCAGCAGGGCGGCACGCTCGTTGGCGTGGCCATTATGGGGCTGCTTTCAGCGCTGATTGTGGGGCCCTGCATGGCGCCCCCCTTGGCTGGCGCGCTCATTTATATTGGCCAAACGGGTGATGCCATTCTCGGTGGCGTGGCACTATTTGCCATGAGCATTGGTATGGGCATTCCCTTGATTATTGTCGGCACGCTGGGCGGTAAGTTTTTACCCAAAGCCGGCGCGTGGATGGATGCGGTGAAATTTGTCTTTGGTGTACTGATGCTCGGTGTTGCCTTATGGATGCTTGAGCGCATTATTCCAAGTGCCGTGGCGCAAATGCTATGGGGTATTTTATTGATTGGTTCTGCCGTTTATTTGAACGCCGCCGATCCGCTGAAAGAGCCGCACTCCGGTTGGTTAAAACTGTGGAAAACCTTAGGGATTATCCTGCTTATTTGGGGCAGCTTAATTTTAGTTGGGGTGGCCGCCGGGGGGAAAGGCACGGTGTTTGCCCCCTTATCGGGGTTAGCGATCGGGGGCGCAAGCCCTAGCGTTGCAACGCAGCCTTTAAACTTTAAGCAGGTTAAAAACTTAAAGGAGCTGAATCAAGAATTAGCCAGTGCCAAAGCGGCGGGCAAGCCCGTTATGTTTGATTTTTATGCGGACTGGTGTGTTTCGTGCAAAGAAATGGAACACAACACCTTTAGCAACCCGGCGATTATTGCGGCGCTCAAACCCTTTGTTTTGCTGCAAGCCAATGTGACCGAAAACAATGCCGAAGATAAGCTTTTGTATCAACGTTTTGGCGTATTAGGCCCCCCAACTATTGTGTTTTTTAACCCGAACGGTGAAGAGCAACAAGCACTCCAAGTGGTGGGCTATGAGCCACCGGAGAAATTTATCCTACCCATTCAAGCAACGAGTCATCCCTAATCACCCGCTAAATTAGCTGCGATAAAATACGCGCGCCCTACGGTTGCATCCCTGGTTAGCCATTGATGCAACCGGCGTTTTTAATCTTTACCAAAAGGGGTATCCGATGGCTATCACCAGATCGTTTTTAATAAGTCTAAACATGAAGATTTAAGTTATCTCGCATCCAGTACCGGTTGGTTGGCCATCAATACCGCTATCCGATTAAAATTTAATCCAATTCATCTTTAATACGCCTTGAACTCACATCAAAATTCGCCAACCCCATGAATCAACACTTGCTCGGATATCTCTTGCGATTAGCCATTAAGTTAATCGTTCTTTGTCGTGTTAGGGTGCGCTTATGAAAATCCCGAAAAGAATCCAGCCACTGGTTGACGATGGTCTTGTTGATGAGGTGCTTCGCCCGCTGATGAGCGGCAAAGAGGCGGCGGTCTTTGTTGTGCGCTGTGGCACCGAAATCCGCTGTGCCAAGGTGTATAAAGAAGCCGACAAACGCAGCTTTAAGCAAGCGGTGCACTATCAAGAAGGGCGTAAAGTGCGCAATAGTCGCCAAGCTCGCGCTATCGAAAAAGGCTCTCGATTCGGGCGCGATCAACAAGAAGCGGCCTGGCAAAACGCCGAAGTGAACGCGCTTTATGCTTTGGCCGATGCTGGGGTGCGTGTCCCCCGGCCTTATGGCTGCTTTGATGGCGTGCTGCTGATGGATCTCATCACCGGCGCGGATGGCCAAGTGGCACCGCGATTGAACGATGTGCAGCTCACCTCGGCGCAAGCCCTGCGCGACCATGCGGTGCTGATGCAATCGGTAGTCCGCATGTTGTGCGTGGGGTTGGTGCATGGAGATTTGTCCGAATTTAACGTATTAGTCGATGAACACGGTCCTGTGATTATCGACTTGCCACAAGCCGTGGATGCAAGTGCAAACAACAATGCACAATGGATGCTGGCGCGAGATGTTACCCGCATTACCGCTTATTACGGCCGCTACGCACCTGAGTTGATCGGCACCCGCTATGCCCAAGAGATATGGGCGTTATATGAAAAAGGTGCGCTCCACCCCAACGTCGAACTCACCGGCCACTTTGTGGATAACACCCCCGATGCCGATGTTGAAACCGTGCTCCGCGTGATTCAAGCCGCTAAAGAGGAAGAAGACGAGCGCAAGCAACGCCTGTTTAATGCGGCAGAATAAGCCTGCGCCGGGCGTTAATCGGCCGACTCTGGCCTCAAGCGCCCGTTAACTGAATATGTTCACGCAAAAATTGATGAAAATGCTGCATCCCATCTTCGAGCGGGCTTTGATAAGGACCCACTTGATTTTGGCCCGTTTGATACAGCGCGTGCCGGCCTTGCTGCATCTTGATACAAATTACCTCATCTTCAAGAGCGGTTTCTCGATAGGCGCTCTGCTGAGCTTCAATCAGGCCGCGCTGGTGCGCCACAATATCCGCCGGATAGTAATATTCAATCGTGTTGCGGCACTGCGCAATGCCGGTAGGTTGGATGGTTGAAATCACCAAAACATCGGGATACCACTCAATCATCAACCCCGGATAATAGGTAAACCAAATCGCCCCAAAGGGATAAGCATCCAACGTCTGACCCTGTCGGTGTTGAAGCTCTGCTTGCCATAATTGATAAGCCTCTGAGCGTGAATGCCCCCACTGCGGATTTAAACCCACTGTTTGCAAGGACCAACGCGCGCCATAAGCCCATTCTAAATTTTGGCAGGAAACAAATTTTTTTAACCCGGGGTGAAGAATCACCCCCACATGGTAATCCTCTAAATACACCTCAATAAATGTTTTCCAGTTAAAGGGATAATCGACTGATTCCACGCGATCCAGCGCGTAGCCACTAAAATCGAAATAGTGCGCCAAGGGAAGATCGTCCATCAACGCCGCCTCGGTGGCATCGCCTTGAAACAATAACCCACGCCAGTTAAATAAGGGGGTTGAGGGTAGATGCAAACACGGGTTTTGCGGAAATTGCGGGGCAATCAGCAAACGCCCGTCGGTGTCATAAGCCCAGCGGTGCAGCGGGCAAGAAATGCGCTGATTGGGCAGTGCGCCTTGCCCCTCCAGCATCTGCGCTTGCCTGTGCCGACAAATATTGCTCACCAAATTAATGCGCCCATCCGCCTGCCTAACCAGCATCTGCGCGTGGTTAAACCGCTCTAGCGTTTTAAAATCACCCACCGAAGGCACCATGAGCTCGTGGCCAACATACTGCAAGCCGGCGCCAAACAGCCGGCTTAATTCTTGCTGATAAATGGCGGGGTCAAAACACCAATCAATGGAAAGAGCCGCCACTTGATCTTGCGCCACGGGTACATCCATCAGCGGCAACATAACCTCTGTGCGCATCAAGTTAATTAACCTTCAAACGCTGGGCAATTAACACGGCATTGCTGCCCCCAAAAGCGAAAGAGCTCGACATAACTGCGTTTAATTGCGCCGATCGGGCACCCTCGGCCACCACATCCAAGCCCAACGCGAGATCAGGCACACGGCAATTGGCCGTGGGCGGAATCACACTTTGGTTAAGTGCCAGCAGGCTTAAAATAAGCTCAACCGCGCCGCCGGCTCCCATCAAATGGCCATGCA
>NCFS01000037.1 GCA_002281295.1 Halothiobacillus sp. 35-54-62
ATGCGCCCACCCCATGAAGCGGGGCGACTTGCTCGGAATTGTCTTGCAAGGTGATTTTGGCAAACCCAGGCCCGCGCTTATTATTCAGTCCGACCAATTTGACACCCTGGGCACCCTTACCGTCTTGCTGCTCACCAGCACTTTGATTGATGCGCCACTGCTGCGCGTGACCCTCACACCCAATGCGCAAAACGGGTTGCAAAAAGTCTCACAAGTCATGATTGATAAAGCGATGACCATCCGGCGAGACAAACTAGGCACCGTATTCGGCACACTTGGCTCCGAACACCTACTCCAAATTAATCGCAGCTTGGCCGTGTTTTTAGGGATTGTGTAGCGCAGGGTTACGGCTTGCTGTAGCTAATTTGTGTCGGAACAATACAGCCCATCTCACGCCCGCTTAACCTAAATCGGAGCCGTCATGCCCCCCCTCATCCTCATAGGCCATGGCGACATTGCCGCCCGCGTGGCCCGCCGCCATCCGGCGCACACCATTTACGCGCTGGCCCGCAAAACCGCGCCCCGCCCCGCCAACCACACCGGCGCATGGCACAGCATCGCCTACGATTTAGATACCGCAAACGCAGCGCCCGAATTACCCGCCGAAGCGATTTGGCTCTATTTTGCCCCGCCGCCCGATACCGGCACCCAAGATACCCGCGTAGCCCACTGGTTAGCCGCCATGGCAAAGCAACCCGCCCCGCGCGCCGTACTCTACGCCAGCACCACCGGCGTGTATGGCGATCACGCCGGCGGCTGGATCACCGAAGCTACCCCCCCAAGCCCCGCGCACGATCGGGGTCGGCGCAGGCTCAATGCCGAAAGCCAACTCACCCAATGGTGCACCGCGCGCCAAATACCCCTAAGCCACTTGCGCATCACCGGCATCTATGCCGCCGAACGCCTACCGATAGAACGCATCAAAGCGCGTGCGCCCGTCGTATGCCTGGCAGAATCCCCGTGGAGCAACCGCATCCACGCCGATGATTTAGCCGACATCTGCACCGCGCTCATCGCCCGCATAGAGGCCAACACCCCCGTCACCGGCATCTACAACATAAGCGACAACACCCCGCGCCCCATGAGTGAACTGTATTTCGCCACCGCCGCCCATTACGGCCTACCCCCGCCGCCCTGCCTACCCTTAGCCGACGTGCTGGCCCAAGCCAGCCCCATGGCACGCGAGTTTTTAACCGAATCCAAACGCATAGATGCCAGCGCCATCCAATGCGCCCTAAACTGGCAACCCCGCTACCCCAACCTAGCCGCCACTTTGGCCGCCATTTAAGCCGACAAGGCATGGGATGACATGCTACCAACCAAAAACATCACAAAGTGACACCCCGGGTGACAAAAACGTCACAAAGTGACACCCCCGCCCTTTTTTTTTGCGGAGGAAGCATTAAAGCCCCTCCGCCCCTTGTGGGGGAGGGGTTGGGGAGGGGGTGCTTACGTGGGGGAAGGTGCTAACCCCGTACCCCCACCCCAGCCCTCCCCCATGGAGGGGGAGGGAGCTAAAGCAGCGCCTGCTTGCGGGTTGTGAGCTAAAGCATTGCCTGCTTTTACGAGGTAAACATTAAAGCCCCCCCGCTTGCGGAGTGGACAAAAGCCCCTACCCCCCGCTTGCGGAGTAAACATTAAAGCCCCTCCGCCCCTTGTGGGGGAGGGGTTGGGGTGGGGGTGCTAATGCGGGGTGTGGGCGAAACTGGCACAAGCATTGCTTTAACTTGCAAGCAGGGCATTTTGCCCATTTTCCAAGTCACAAAGGAGTGATGTCATGTTGAAGCAAATGAAAAAGAACGTGCAGAAGGGTTTCACCCTAATCGAATTGATGATCGTGATCGCGATTATCGGTATTTTGGCCGCCATCGCGATTCCTGCGTATCAGGATTACACCATCCGTGCGCAGATTTCCGAAGGTTTGTCGCTGGCTGATGGCGCCAAAACTGCCGTTGTTGAGTATTACAACAACAAAGGTACTTTCCCCCCATCGAACGTCTCTGCTGGTTTGGCAGCGGCTAATGCAATTACAGGTAACTATGTGTCTAATTTGAACGTTGGCGCTACAGCTGGTCAAATTCAAGTTACTTTTAGCAGCACTGCTCCACAAAAGGCTAATGCCGCTATTAATGGTGCGATTTTAACTTTGAGCGCATCAACCTCTGGTGGTAGTGTTCGCTTCCGTTGCAGCCCAAATGGTGCTAACGGTACTACTGTACTCAACAAATACCTGCCTTCGTCTTGCCGCGATTAATTCTCGGTTAGTTTGATGCCTAAACCCCGCTCATGCGGGGTTTTTTATTGGGGGAATGCCGCCCCGCCCTTTGGGATTAACGGGGCGGGGCGTTGTTCACCCCGCTGGGTTATATCGCCGCTTGCTCGCGTGCCTGCGGTACGATATGGGCTTTAATTTGCCGCGCCTTTATGTAGGATTGTTTATGCCTCCTCGGTTATTGCCTTTGCTGCCCTTGCCCTTGCCCCTGCGGGATCGCTTGCTGCTGATTATGTTGCTGCTGTTCTCGGTGCTGGTGTATTGGCCGGGGCTGGCGGGCGGCTTTGCGTTTGATGATTTTGGCAACCTGGTCGATAACGCCGCTATGGCTCCGGCGGCAGTGCGCGCGCACTTTTGGGCAGCGGTGTGGTCGAGTGGGTCGGGCCCCACCGATCGGCCGATTTCAATGTTTACCTTCGCCCTGCAAGATTGGTTTACGGGCTTGGCACCGTGGCCGCTTAAATTCGTGAATGTGCTGATTCATGTGGCGAACGGCGCGCTGGTGTTTGTGCTGGTGCGCGCGGTGGTGGGCTGGGTGTTTGTTGATGGGGCTGCCTCAGCCCAATACGCCCCCCCACCCCAACCCTCCCCCACGAGGGGGGAGGGAGCGAATGCCCCGTCGCCTTGCGGTGAAAAAGCCCCCCCACCCAACGTCCTCAGCGCCGACACACCCCCACCCCAGCCCTCCCCCATAAAGGGGGAGGGAGTAATAGCCCCTCCCCCTTGTGGGGAGGGGTTGGGGTGGGGGGCAGGCGTTAAAGCCCCTCCCCCCTTGTGGGGGAGGGGTTGGGGTGGGGGTGCTGAGCGCTGGCTAATCGCCCCGAATACCTTGGCGCTGCTCATCACGGCGGCTTGGTTATTCTCGCCTATGCAGCTCACCGCTGTGCTGTATGTGGTGCAGCGTATGGAATCGCTGGCCTCGCTCTTTATTCTGGCGGGTTTGTGGCTGTATTGGCAGGGGCGCATGCGGCTTGTTGCAGGGCAGGCGGGCGGCTGGTGGCGCATTGGAGCGGGGTTAATTGGTGGCACGCTGCTGGCGGTGTTTGCTAAAGAATCGGGGGTGATGCTGCCGGTGTATGCGTTTTTGCTGGAGTGGTTGCTCTTGCGTGGTCGCACGGCGGCGGGGTTTGAGCCGAAATTTATTGGGGTGTTCGCGGTTGTATTGGTGTTGCCGGGGTTGGCGGGGCTGGCTTATACCCTGCCCGGTGTGCTTAATGGCACGGCGTATGCCACCCGCCCGTTCGATTTAGCCCAAAGGCTGTGGACCGAGGGGCGGGTAATGGTGGATTACCTGCACTGGATTATCGCGCCTACGCCCAATGCCTTGAGTTTGTATCACGATGATATAGCGCTATCGACGGGCTGGTTTGCCCCATGGACCACGGCGGCCAGCTGGGCGGGCATCGCAGGGCTGATTGGCGCGGCGCTTTGGCTTAAAAACCGCGCACCTTTGTTTGCTTTGGGGGTGCTGTGGTTTTTTGCGGGGCATTTGCTGGTGTCTACTTATATTCCGCTGGAGCTGGTGTATGAGCACCGTAATTATTTGCCCAGCATCGGGGTGTTTATCGCGCTGTTCGGGCTGATTTTTGCCTGGCAACCGAGCGATCTTGCGCGCCGATCGCTAATGCGCACGCTGATGGTGGCGGGCGCGCTGGCTTTAATTGCCCTGTATGCGGGTTTTACCGCGCTGCGCGCACACATTTGGGGGAACCCGTATCGGTTGGCGTATTTTGAGGCAACCACGCACCCCGATTCTGCCCGGGCGAGTTATGAGCTGGCGCGGGTAATGTTAATTACGGCGCAGGGGGTGGATAGCCTCTTGTTTCAAATGGGCATGAGCCAAATGGAAAACACGGCCAAGATTCCCGGTGCGAGTATTCAGGCCGATCAGGCGCTCATTTTTATGGCGGCGAAAAATCAGTTAGCGGTAGAGCCCGTATGGTGGCAAAACCTGCGCGCCAAAATTGCCCGCCAACCGCTTTCCGCCGAGGATGTGAGCGCGCTGTATAGCCTTATTGCTTGCGGCACCAATGGGGTGTGCCACTACACGCCGCAAGAAATTACCGAGCTTGGCCAAACGCTACAAGTGGCGGTGAACCGCTACCCCACCAATGCAGGGGTTTTAACCCTGCAAGCCAATTTTGCCGCGAATATTACCCACGATTTCCCGCTGGCCTACACCCTAATGCAGCAAGCCGTGGCGTTCGATCCGAAAAAATTTAACTACTGGAATAACTTGGTCACACTGCAAACCGCCGCCGGTAAATTTAACGATGCCCGCGTGGGCATCGAGCGCATGGGCGAGCTAAACGGCAAAGGCACCCACACCGCCGAAATTGCCGCCACAGGCAGCATTGGCCAAAAAAGAGGCCGAGGTAGGGCGCTAGGTGCCAAACCCCTACCCCCCACCCCAACCCCTCCCCCACAAGGGGGGAGGGGCTTAAATTGCGCTCCAACCCCTCCTCCACATGGAGGGAGGGGCTTAAACGCTTCATCCTTGCCCCCGCAAGGGGGGCGGGCTTTGATTGTGCCTACAAGGGGGCGGTGCATTAACTCCCTCCCCCTCCATGGGGGAGGGTTGGGGTGTTCTTTCACTCCCTCCCCCTTGATGGGGGAGGGCTGGGGTGGGGGTGCGGCAGGTAAGCGTAACGAGGTAACACATGACGCGTTCACTGATAAAAAATGCCCGAGCGCTACGCGCCAATATGACGGATGCCGAGCGGGCAATTTGGCAATCTCTCCGTGCGGAGCAAATGGGCGTCAAGTTTCGCCGCCAAGCGCCTATTGGCGGATATATCGTGGATTTTGTGTGTTTTTCTCACAAGCTGGTGATTGAGATTGATGGCGGACAGCATGCCGATAGTGCCAGCGATAAAGTGCGTGATGCATTTTTGGTGTCGGAAGGGTTTAAGGTGTTGCGGTTTTGGAATAATGAGGTGTTGCAGCAGTTAGATGGGGTGTATGAAACGGTGCGATTGGCGCTGCTTGAGCTAACCCCAACCCCCCACCCCAACCCCTCCCCCACAAGGGGGGAGGGGCTTTAATTTGCCCCCACCCCAAGCACCTCCCCCACAAGGGGGGCGGTGCGTTAACTCCCTCCCCCTCTAATGGGGGAGGGCTGGGGTGGGGGTGTGGGGTTAGCACACTTGAATTGAAGCACATTAACTCCCTCCCCCTTGATGGGGGAGGGCTGGGGTGGGGGTGTGGGGTTAGCACCCTTGTTGAGGCAAGTGCATTTGCGCTTAAAAATAGCATAAAGCGATGAAATATAAGGAAAGATAATGCGTATTGATTGGAAGCCCTTAGCGGCAGGGGTATTTTTACTGGCGTTGGCGTATCTCGTGTATTTGCCGGGGTTGTCGGGCGCTTTTTTATTTGATGATTTTGGCAATTTGCCCCCGATGGGCGATTACGGCTCCATTACCCACGCTTGGCAGGCTTGGGCGTGGATTACCTCGGGTTTTGCCGGCCCCACGGGGCGGCCGATTTCGCTCGCGAGTTTTTTGATTGATACCCGCGTGTGGCCCGCATCGCCCGAGGGGTTTAAACACACGAACGTGATTATTCACCTCATTAATGGGGTGCTGCTGGCGGGTTTAAGCCATGCGCTGGCGCGGGGTTTGGGCTTGGATGCCAATCGCGCGCGCTGGGCTGCCGTGCTGGCGGCGGGCTTTTGGTTGTTGCATCCGTTTTGGGTGGGCACCACGTTGTATATCATCCAGCGCATGGCGATGCTGGCGGCGTTGTTTGTGTTTGCCGGGCTGTGGGCGTTTGTGCACGGGCGGCTGCAACTGGCGGCAGGGCGCGTTAAATCAGGCTATGGATGGATGAGCGTGGGGCTGGCGCTGGGCACGCTGCTCGCGGTGCTTTCTAAAGAAAACGGTGCGCTGTTGCCGCTCTTGGCGTGGGTGATCGAAGCATTTGTGTTTGATGCCGATAACCGCGCGCTCGATCGCCATGGGCGGGGGTTTATTTGGTGGCGGCGGGGGTTTATTTATCTGCCCAGCGCGGTGCTGCTGGCGTATATGGCGTATCAGTTGCCGATGCTGTTTTCGAATCAAACCTATGGGCGAAATTTCACCCCGTTTGAACGGCTGCTCACCGAAACCCGCATTGTGTGGGGTTATCTGCGTGAATTGTGGCTGCCCGGCCTGCACGATGGCGGTTTGTTTAACGATGATATTCGGGTGTCGAGCAGCTTGTTCCACCCGTTATCTACCCTGTTTGCCACGCTGGGTATTTTGGGGCTTATCGCGCTGGCCGCGCTTACCCGTATGGCAAAAGCGCCGTGGTTGCGTGCGGTGGGGCTGGCACTGGCGTTTTATTTGGTGGGGCAGTTGCTGGAATCTTCTTGGCTGCCGTTGGAGCTGATGTTCGAGCATCGTAATTACTTGCCTGCCGGCCTCATGTTCTTGCCTTTGGCGGTGTTTATTGTGCAAAAAACTCGCCCGCCGGTGCGTTGGCCGATTTGGCTGTCGGTGGGCATTTTTGCGGTGTTCGCGCTCTTTACGTTTAAACGCGCGGATGTGTGGGGCAAGCCGTTTGCACAGGCGTTGAGTTGGGCGCAGCAACACCCAGATTCCGCCCGCGCGCAAAGTTACCTCGCCAATTTTTGGGAGCAAACCGGCAATTACCCCGAGGCCGAGCACTTACTGGATGCCGCGTTTAAAAAGCACCCCGATGATTTGCTGGTGCTGGCGAACCGGGCCTTTGTGGCCTGCGATATGAACGAGGCGCCTGCGGGTTTAAAAGCGGCGCTGTTGAATTTGGCGCAGCACGGCAATTTGGCGCAAAATGTGACCGGCTACCAATTCGATACCTTTTTAAGCCGATTGCAAACCGATTGCACCGTGTTTGGTGATAATTTTGGCATGCAGTTGATTGATGCGGCGCTGATTAACCCCGTGGTGCGAGATGCCGCCGCCGAGCAACGCAGCTTATTGCACCGCCGCGCGCTGTTTTGGCTTAAAGCCGATGCCGCCGAAAAAGCGTTTAACGATATGAAAACGGCACTGTTGTTGCCCGGTACCGACCCCGGTTCGCGCTTGTTGTTTGCCGCCGAGTTAGCATCGGCGAATCAACCCGCGTTGGCGCTGAAATTATTAGATGAGGTGCCCTCGCCATTGGCGCATATTTCGGGTTGGTCTATGCCTGCAATAAACCAGCGCGTGCTGCGGGCTGCGGGGTTTTTTACCGATTCCGAAGCGCATTTAAGGGCGCAATTGGCAAAAGATTTGGCCGAACTAACCCCAACCCCCCACCCCAACCCCTCCCCCACAAGGGGGGAGGGGCTTTAATTGTGCCCCCACCCCAGCCCTCCCCTGCATGGGGGGAGGCGTTCTAATTGTGCCCACATGGGGGCGGGCTTTGATTGTGCCTACAAGGTGGCGGTGCGTTAACTCCCTCCCCCTCTAATGGGGGAGGGCTGGGGTGTGGCTGCTTTAACTCCCTCCCCCTCAATGGGGGAGGGTTGGGGTGGGGGTGTGGGGTTAGCATCCTTGAATTGAAGCAGATTAACTCCCTCCCCTTTTACGGGGCTGGGGTGTTCTTTAACTCCCTCCCCCTTGATGTGGGAGGGCCGGGGTGTGGCTGCATTAACTCCCTCCCCCTCTAATGGGGGAGGGCCGGGGTGGGGGTGCGGGGTTCGCCCCACAAGGGGGCAACTACCGCCCACACATTTTCCAAAACAATCGGCTCGCCTTGGGCGGTGGGGTGCAGGCCATCTTGCTGCATTAATTTGGGGTTGGTGGCGACGTGGTCGAGTAAAAACGGCACCAGCGGTACGCTATTTTGGGTCGCAAGCGCCTGATACATCCCCGCAAAAGGCGTGGCATAAGCCGGGCCGTAATTGGGCGGCAGCATAATGCCCAGTAAAACCACGTTTGCCCCTGCTTGCTGGCTTAAATCAATGAGTTTTTGCAGATTTTGCCGAATAATGGGCAGGGGTAGCCCGCGCAGGCCATCGTTAGCGCCGAGTTCAATCAGCACCCAGCCGGGTTGATGCACGGCAATCAGTTCGGGCAGGCGAGATAACCCGCCGGAGGTGGTTTCCCCGCTGATTGAGGCGTTAATCACATCCCACGCGGGTGCCCGGCTTTGTGCGGGCGCGCTGGCGGCAAGGCGATGGGCCATTAGCGCCACCCAGCCGTCTTGTTCGGCGATGTTGTGCGCGGCGCTGAGTGAATCGCCCAGCACCAGCACGGTGTGGGCGCGCACGGCGGGTGACATGGCCGCTTGCCCAAAAGCCGCCGATGCACTACAAGCTAAGAGTGCCGCAATGAATGCGCGCGCAATCAGACCTCGAAAATTCAAAACTCGGAAAATCACAGTTATGGCCTCACACAATGGGTTATCGTCGGATCAGCAGGCGAATGCCGAGGTTATTCTACGGGCAAAGCAGGTCACAAAATCGGTTGCCGCCCCAGATGAACCCGGCGGGCGGCTCACCATTTTGCAGACCGCTAGTTTAGACGTCGCTGCGGGCGAGGCGGTGGCATTAATTGGTGCCTCGGGCGCGGGCAAATCTACCTTGCTGGCCTTGTTGGCGGGGTTAGATGTGCCCACCAGTGGCGAAATTACCTTAGCCGGTTTTGAATTAAGCCAGCTTACCGAAGATGAGCGGGCGGCGGTGCGGGCAGGTCGCGTGGGGTTTGTGTTTCAATCGTTTCAGCTGATTGATGGCTTAACGGCACTGGAGAACGTGGCGTTGCCGCTCGAATTACACGGCGTGGCCGATGCCCGCGAACGGGCGCGGGCGGCGCTCGATGAGGTGGGTTTAAGCCACCGTTTGCGACAATTCCCCAAAGTGCTTTCCGGCGGCGAGCAGCAACGCGTGGCGCTGGCGCGGGCGTTTGCGGGCACGCCGGCCATTTTATTTGCCGATGAGCCCACAGGCTCGCTCGATACCACCACCGGCGAGCGCATTATCGAGCTTATGTTCGCCCTGCGGGATCGCCACGCCACCACGCTGGTGCTGGTAACGCATGATCCGGCGCTGGCGGCGCGCTGCGATAAAAGTTACGCCATAAGCGCGGGGGTGTTGCAGCCATGGCAATAGTTTCAACTAAAAACCACCCACGCTTGCCCCACTTGGACCCACGGGCTTTATGGGCTTTAGCTTGGCGGGGTTTATGGCGCGAGCTTAAAAATGGCGCGCTTACCACCATGCTATTGGCGCTGATTGTCGCGGTAGCGAGCGTAACCGCCGTGGGGTTTTTTACCGATCGGGTGGATGCGGGTATGCGCGCGCAAGCGGCCGAGTTTTTGGCCGCCGATGGCCGCATCACCTCGCCCGATTCGCTGGCAAAGCCCTTGGCACAAGCACAAACGCTGGGGCTTGCCACGGCGCAAACATTGCAATTTCCCACCGTGATTTTAGCCGGCGACCACACGCAATTAGTGAGCCTTAAAGCCGTGAGCGCGGGCTATCCGCTGCGCGGCAGCTTAACTATTGCGCCAAGCCCGCAGGCATTGCCCCACGCGGTAACGCAGGGCCCGGCCGAGGGCACAGTGTGGCTGGCGCCGCGTGCGCTGGCCTTGCTGAATTTAGCCGTGGGCGATGCGGTGCAAATCGGCCAAAAAACCTTCACCATTAGCGCCGTGCTGCTGCGCGAGCCGGATGTGGGTAACTTTTTTGCCCAAGCGGCGCCGCGCGCCATGATTAATTTAGGCGATATTCCCGCCACCGGTTTAGTCACCCCCGCCAGCCGCGTGGAGCACGCGCTATTGCTGGCCGCCCCCGCCGCCGAACGAAGCGGCTTGCTCTCGGCACTATCGAAAAAATTACCCGCCGATTTATCCATCGAGCGCCCCGAAAACAGCCAGCCCGCGTTTAAAACCGCGTTTGATCGCGCCGCCCGATTTTTAGGCCTGGCCGCCATGGTCGCCGTGCTGTTGGCCGGAGCCGCCTTGTTAATTGCCGCCCAGCACTATAACCGCGTGCAGCAAGACCCCGCCGCGCTCATGCGGGCGTTTGGCGCCCAATCGGCCACAATTTTTAAGCTATACACCCTGCGCTTAACCTTGCTTGCCGTGCTGGCGGCCATCCCCGGCATTGCCATAGGCGCGCTCACCCAGCTGGGGTTATCGGCCTTATTGGGCTCGCTGCTCAATTTTCAATTGCCGCCGCCAAGCTGGGCGCCGGTGGGCTTTGGTGTGGGTATTGCCCTTGTGGCCTTGCTGGGGTTTGCGCTGCCGGCCTTGTTGCGTTTAAAAGATACGCCGCCGCTGCGGGTGCTTAATCGCCAACTCGCCGCCCCCCCGCCCGCCGCCGCGCTGCTGTTTGGCGCAGGCTTAGCGGCCATGGCCGTGCTGGTGTGGCTGCAAGCGCGCGATGCCGCACTCACAGGCTATGTGCTGGGTGGGCTGGGGTTAAGTTTGGCAGGCTTTATCGGCGTTATTTGGCTGCTTTTGCAGCTCTTGCAGCGCTACCCAGCGCGCGGCATTGCCCGTTTTGGTCTTGCCCGCTTAGCACGCGCACCCTGGGCTAGTGCCACCCAAATTGCCGCCCTAGCCTTGGGCTTAACCGCCATACTTCTGCTCGGCGTGGTGCGGGGCGATTTATTGGGCGCATGGCAGGCGCAAATCCCCGCCGATGCGCCTAACTTTTTCGCCATTAACATTCAGCCCGATGAAGTGGCACCCATCGAAGCCTTATTCAACGCGCAAGCCATTCACAGCGCAGGCTTTTATGCCATGAACCGCGCCCGGCTCACCTCGGTAAACGGCCAAGCGGTGGATGCAAACGCCTTGCACGGCCAAGCCAAAAGCCTAACCGAGCGCGAATTTAATTTATCCACCATGCCCGAGCACCTAAAAGCCGATAACACCCTTATCGAAGGGCAATGGCAACCGGCGCACACGGGCTGGTCGGTCGAGCAAGGCATTGCCAAAACCTTGCACTGGCAACTGGGCGATCGGCTCACGTTTAACGTGAATGGCGCCGCCCTCACCGCGCCCATTACCAGCCTTCGTAAAGTGAATTGGGATTCCATGCGGCCAAACTTTTTCGTGCTCGGCTCACCGGATTTATTGGCCAGTAGCCCCGCACAATTTGTTACGAGCTTTTATTTGCCCGAACCCAACTTGGCGCAGCAAAAAGCCCTGTTGCAGCAATTTCCCACCCTAACCCTGTTCGATTTAAGCCAGATACTGGGCGAGGTGCGAACACTCATCGAACGGGCTTCACAGGCCGTTCAATACGTGTTTATGTTCACCTTGCTGGCGGGAATGGTGGTGCTGCTGGCCGCTTTTCATGCCAGCGAAGCCGAACGCCTGCGCGAAACCGCCATTTTGCGCGTGCTGGGCGCTAGTCATCGGCAAGTGCGGCTCAGTTTATGGATTGAATTTATCGTTCTAGGCGTGCTTACCGGCCTGTTGGCCGCCCTTGCCGCTGGCGGTTTGGGCGCGCTTTTGGCGGTAAAACTGTTTAACTTGCCTTGGCAGTTTGATGCGCGGCTGTGGGTGTATGGCTTGGGCGCAGGCCTAACCTTAGCCCTTGTGCTTGTGCCGCTACTTAGCCGCCGCGTGCTGGCAAGCCCGCCCGCCGCCGCCCTGCGGGGCGGGTAACCTGCCCCGGTTTTTGCGCCCGCCCGTCTTCATCCCCGCCATTCATCCCCGCCAATCAACCACTCATACCCCCACCACTAGGCTAACGCCGCGCGGTGTGGTTCGATAGCGCAGGTAAAAAACCAAAATACACTTTAGGGATGAAATGAATACCAAAAATAACCCAAACCCAAGTAACCCCGCCCGCCCAAGCGCGCGCAACCCGCAAAGGCACAAGCGGGCGCAGGGTTTTACGATTATCGAATTGATGATCACCCTCACTGTCGCCGCCATCTTGCTCGCCATCGCGATTCCGAGTTTTAATTATTTAACCGTGTCATCCAAGCTCACCACCACCGCTAATGATTTAGTAACGGCGATAGGTGTGGCGCGTTCAGAGGCTATAAAGCGTAATGCTGTTGTCAACTTAAATGCGGATGGTTCCGTGAGCATTACAACTGTCAACCCAGCGGCTACAACCATCGTGCGTGCGGCGGTATCGGTGCAAACCCCTGTGATTATTTATGGTTCACCCAAAGCACTAGAAGCAACCCCGATGGGTATTTTGCGCGTGGCTGGCACTACCGTAGGGTACGGCGGCTTGGTGGCGGACATTAATAGCAACCGCATCGCAACGAATAATCATCGTTGTGTTTATTTGGTTACCGGCACTGCTGTCAGTAGCTGTACCGATTCTACGACCTGCGCAACCGGAGGCACACCGAATGCAACCTGTAAATAATAAAAACAGACCCAAGGCGCAGTTGGGTGTGGGCTTAATCGAAATCCTGATCGCCGTGCTCATATTATCCATCGGTTTTTTGGGTATTGCGGCTCTGCAAGCTAAATCCCTTTCTACCAACAACAGCGCCATGGCTCGGTCAATGGCAACCGTGGCCAGCTATTCGATCCTTGATGCCATGCGGGCGGACCGCACCAACGCGCTGGCGGGCGGCTACAAAGGCACCGTTACGGCAAATGCTTGCCCGGCCAGCGGCACATTAGCTCAAAGCCAAATTAGTCAATGGTGCGCCGATTTGGGGCAAGCGCTCGGTGCCACGGCAACCACAACCGGTAACGTGAATTGCAGCGCGACGGGGGATTGCACCATCACCATCCAGTTTGATGATAGCCGAGCGGGTGCAGGCGGTTCATCAACTCAGCAAGTGATTACCAAGGCAATGTTATGAAATTCACACTAAATAAAATCAAAAAGCAAACCGGCTTCACTTTGGTGGAGCTTATGATCTCGCTGGTGCTGGGTTTGGTTGTGGTGGGCGGCGTCATTAGCGTGTTTTTAGCCACTCAGCAGTCTTACCGTACTAATCAAGCGCTCGGTGAAGTGCAAGATAATTCCCGCACGGCGTTTGAGTTTCTGGCGCGCGATATTCGAGATGCGGGCTTAACGGGGTGCGGAAATACCGGGCGGGTGGCGAATGTGCTCAACAATAGCCCTGCTAATGGTGGTACGGATTGGTGGGCTAATTGGGGAAATGCACTTATTGGCTATGATAACGGTGTTGCTGACCCCGCTGTGGCTATTGGCACATCGGTTGGTCAGCGCGTATCGGCAACCGATTCTATTATGCTAATTGGAGCGGAAAACTCAGGTTTAAGCGTGTTTTCGCAGAACGATACTCAGGCCAATTTCAAGCTCAATGAATCGACCTCGAACCTGCAAACGGGCGATATCATTATGGTTTGCGATCCTGACCATGCGGTCATCTTGCAGATTACCGATTACAACAACAACACGGTGACACTTGTACATAACACAGGAAATAGCGTGTCTCCGGGTAATTGCTCTAAGGGTATGGGGTATCCAACCGCTTGCACCACAAATGGCACGGGATATACCTTCGGGGAGAACTCACAAATCGCGCAACTGGCCGCATCAGATTGGTACATCGGCAATAACCCGGTTGGAGGGCGGTCTCTTTATCAGATAACGTTGGCCAACACGGGTGGGGTGATCGCACCTACGCCTCAAGAAATGGTTCGTAATGTTACCGATATGCAAATTACTTATTTGCTGGAAGGCGCGGCATCGTTTGTCCCTGCATCTAGCGTGGGTGCCGCCAATTGGGCTAAGGTGGATGCGGTTCAAATTGCGCTCATTTTGCAAAGTACCGATCAGCGCGCGGGTACCGATATAAAGCCCATCACCCGCCAATACACCACTACCGTAACATTGCGCAATCGAGTGAATTGATATGAATACTATGTTCACACTTAAAAACACACGTTATCACCCACAAGCGAGCAAGCAGGGCGGCGTTGCTTTGGTCGTGGCCTTGGTGCTGTTGGTTTTGGTCACGTTGGTGGGCTTAGCAGCCATTCGCGGTACGACCATGCAGCAGCAAATGACCTCAAATTTTTACGATCGAGAAACCGCATTTCAAAGTTCGGAGGCAGCGCTGCGGGTGGCAGCTTCGATTGTATCCACGACACCCAATGCAACATTTATACGAAATTGTTCGCCAACCAGTGGTAATGCGTGTTTGGGAAATCCTTACATCGATCCCAGTTTGCCGGCAAATGCAATACAAAATGTTGTGTCTGGCTCTGGGGTTGGTCAATTTTCGGCAGGCGCAGTGGCCGCGAGCCAGCCACAATATATTATCGAAAACATGGGCGTTTTTGCTGACCCTACATTAAATCCGAATGCACTGCTGACTTCAAATTCGCTTCAATATGATGAAGGGGTTGGCAGCGGCGGCAGCGCTGCTGCATCCGCATCAAGTACTTATTTTCGCATAACTGCACGTAGTGGAGATCCTGCAACCATTGGGGATCGATCAATCGTAACGTTGCAGGCGATGGTTAAACAGTAAATTTTAGTTTCAGGAGAATTGACTTAATGAACATATTAAATATCCGGAGCGTCAACCTGTGCAAACCAAAGCCTTGCCGTGACCATTTTAATAGTTTAGGGCGATGGGGTGCTATAGCGCTGCTGCTCATGAGCACGGCGCTACCGCAAGTTCAAGCGGCTGTTGCTGTTGATCAGGTTCCGCTTACGTTGAGTAACAACGTGCCGGGTAACTTGATTCTAACGCCTTCGGTTGAGTGGCCTACCGTGATGAGCATGGCAAACTTGGGTGGGTTTAATCCTTTAAGTGCCTATGGTGGTTATTTTGATCCGAACAAATGTTACACCTACAGCGGTTCAGGTATCCCAACCAGCACGCCCGCGCCTCAAATGGCGGAACCTAAGACAGATAGTGCGTATTTTGTTCCCGTGAGTGTGAGTTCAACGTCGCCCGCTACCTGTTCTGGGCAATGGAGCGGGAACTATTTGAATTGGGCGGCAACACAAACGATAGATACTTTCCGCTCTGTGATGACCGGGGGGTATCGGGTCATTGACTCGCCAACCACAACGGTTCTGGAAAAGGCTCGGCACACTGGGCAGACAGGCACAGGGGATTTGGCACTAAGCAATAGTGCTTCGACGGTGGCGGCGATGACGCCGTCAGGATATAAGTATTTTTATACTCGCCTTAAAGGGCTGGGTAACAAGATGTATTTCACTTCTGCTGATTCTGATCCATACAATGTTACATCGGGGAGCGGAAAGAGTAAGACAACGACTAGCTATTCACTGAGAGGTATTCTTGACAACCCGGGTAATTCCGTTTCAAAAGCTGTTATTCCCTACACCAGTACGACAACCATTAAACCTGGAGAGGTTTATTCTGTTGATATCGATGTCCAAGTTTGTAAATCTGGTTTGCTCGAGTCTAATTGCGTTCAATACGGCTCAAATTATAAGCCTGAAGGTCTGATTCAAAAATATTCAAAAACATTTACTTATAGTGTTTTTGGTTACTTGAATATATCCAAAGAACTGCAGGATGGTGCTGCATTAAGGGCTCAGCAGGCTTTTGTCGGGCCTTATACCTATGATCCGATTAATGGAGTTCAGACTAACCAAAATAATGAATGGGATCCAAATACAGGAGTTTTTATACAAAATCCGGACTCAACTGATGCATCTGCTACTTCGGCAGCAATTGGCGGAACAACTGCGATAGCAGATAGCGGCGTCATTAATTATATTAATAAATTTGGTGAGATGAACTCGGGTAATGATAAAAGTTATGACCCAGTGAGTGAGATGTATTATGCGGCAATTCGGTATTTGAAGCATCAGGGGCCTGTTTCGAGTTATTCAAATATAACGACGTATCAAGACGGGACGCCCTATAAAATGGCAGATGGCTTTCCGGTTATTACATCGTGGAATGACCCTATAAAATATGCGTGCCAGAAAAACTTTATTCTGGGTATTGGGGATGCCAATACTTGGGATGATAAAAACTTACCGGGGAACACAGCGAGTACGACAAATGAGCCACCTGTTCCTTCAGAAGTAAGCGCAGACGCTACCATCAATGTGCAAACCGCGACACAAAGAATTGCAACCATAGAAGGTATTACTATTCAAACTCCCTTTACAGGGCGAAACAATTCTGCCTATATCGCTGGCTTAGCTTACGACTCGCATACCAAGGACATGCGACCAGATTTGACTGGTAGCCAGACTGTATCCACTTACTGGGTGGATGTTGAGGAAAATCAAGTCTTACTTCCCATGAGCAAAAATCAGTATCAGTTAGCGGCAAAATATGGAGGGTTTTCTGTTCCCACAGGTTTTAGCCCTTATACCTATTCAGGCCCAATGCCTAAGTCCTGGTGGTCAACAACAGGCGATGTTTTAACAACTAGCAATATTAACCAGCCTAGACCTGATAACTTTTTTGAAGGTGGTAATGCAACCTCTATGCGCACGGGGTTAACCAATGCCTTTTCAGCTATCTACAATGCAAATCAAGGCAGTATTGCTTCTTTGGCATTGAACTCATCTCAATTACAAACCGGTTCAGCAACTTATCAGGCTAGTTATACCGAGGGCACTTGGACCGGATCCCTCAAGGCTTTTACCATTGACCCCACAACCAAATCCGTTTCAGGCGCTGCATTATGGGATGCTTCCACGGTAATACCTGCCTACACCAGTCGGGCGGTGTATACCTTGGTTGGGGGTAATTACAAGGCTTTTAACTCATCGAATGTCACAGGTAATGGTTGGACACCAGATGTCGTTAATTACGTGTTGGGACAGAGCACCTATGAAATAAAAAATGGCGGTACCTACCGAAATCGCACAACGGCACTTGGGGATATTGTTAATGGGCAGCCGATTTATGTCGGCGCCCCGAATCCCAATACATTCTCTGGGCAAACCTTCACTGGTTCTAGTACGTATGCGAGTTTTGCCACGAGCGGCACAGCCAGCACGCGCGCGCCATTAATATACGTTACCGCTAATGATGGCATGCTGCATGGGTTTAACGCGAGCACGGGTATTGAAACCTATGCCTACATGCCGGGTGCCGTTTTGACGGCTAGCACTAATCCATCCATTTTGGCACAAGCTAATTATGGTTCTGGCGTTAATCCGCATCAATATTTTAATGATGGACAGGTCACCACGGCGGATGTCTATTACTCAAATACTTGGCATACGGTGCTGGTGGGCACTACAGGGCGGGGCGTTACTAAAGCGATTTATGCGCTTGATGTGACAGATCCAACTAATGTGAAGTTTTTGTGGGAAAAATCTTCAGTGGATAGTGCTTACATAGGGCAAATAACTGGGAGGCCAATTATTGCCCAAACAGCGAACGGTTGGGTCGCTTTACTAGGTAATGGATACAACAGTACGAGCAAAACAGCTGCATTGTTGAGCATAGCTATTGATGGCTCATCTAACCCTGCTGTTAATGTGTATACCGCCGGTTCGGGAACGGACAATGGATTGGCGACGCCTACGATATTAATTTCTACCGTGTCAAATGGGGTGGCTGCCACGGCGTACGCAGGTGATCTACTCGGGCACGTTTGGTCTTTTGACCTTTCTAGCACCAGCGGGGCGGGTACATTGGTATTTACAACCCCTGCAGATGTCAACGGTGTTCATCAGCCCATTACCTCCTCGCTGTTACTAGGCAAAGATCCGCTAACAGCTCATCTATGGCTTTTCTTTGGTACGGGAAAATATCTGACCTCGACAGATTTAGCCGATAAGCAAATCCAAAGTTGGTATGGGTTAATTGTTGATGGCACGCTGCCTATTACGCAAACAGGTCTCGTGCAACGCTCAATCGTATATGAAGATACAGGCGTGGCTGCAAACCCTTTGGCTACGCCTCCGATAATCGCTAGAAATCCTGCTCGTGCATTCAGCGCAGGTTCGGCGAGTGATTTGGCTACTAAGTCTGGCTGGTATATAAATTTAATCTCACCTTCAGGTTCGCCTGAGGGTGAGCGGATGCTTGTAGGTAACCAATTCAGCAATGGTTTGTTAAATGGGACATCCTTGATCCCCGATACCAGCGACCCTTGCGCGCCAGGTGGGCGTGGTTGGGTGATGGCGCTTGATCCATTTACAGGCACGAATCCATCTAATAACTTTTTTGATATGAATGGGGATGGGGTATTTAATGATCTCGATAAAGTCAGTGTTAATGGCTCCTTGGTTCCGGCTGGAGGTATCGGTTTTTCTTCTTTGACTGGCTCAGCCGCATTTGCAGGCAATGTGATGCTGGTAAACCAGAATGGGGTTTTGAGCAGCCGGCAGCTTCAACCTCAATCAAATACGCCCGGTCGAGTTTCCTGGCGTGAACTGATTAATCAATAAGGATGTAATGTATGAAATTAAATTTAACCGCTTGGAAAAAACACAAGGCCGTGTATGAAGCAAACCGAGGCTTTACGCTAATCGAGCTGATGATCGTTGTGGCAATCATCGCGATTATCGCGGCGATTGCCTACCCTTCCTATATTAATAGCATCACCAAAACCAATCGGGCGGCGGCTAAAGCGTGTTTGTCGGAGCATGCCAATTATATGGAGCGCTACTACACCACGAACTTAAGTTATTACAAAGATACGGCAGGAACTGTGCTCGCCGCCTTGCCTGCCCTCGGCTGTGATACGGATGGGGGCATGAATACCAAATATACGTTTTCGTTCAGTGCCGCGCCAACAGCCGCATCACCTAATACCTATACGATTCAGGCCGCCCCTCAAGGCGTACAGGCCAGCCGTGACACCCAATGCGGCACACTGACGCTAAACCAAGCGGGCACGCGCACAGAAAGTGGCACCGGCACATTGGCCGATTGCTGGTAGCGCTTGGGTTGCGTAAATCCCCCCTAGCCCCCCTTTTTCAAAGGGGGGATTGATTGGGTGCCTCTTTCCAAAAGTCTGGAATTAGTTGGGGGCCTGTTTCAAGAGCGGCGTTGATTAACGTGCCAGTTTGGCAGGGCGTGTTTTGCTTCCCCCTTTGAAAAAGGGGGATTGAGGGGGATTTGCTGGGTGGATCCGTACAACCGAAACTTGAAGATTTATGCCCGAAAATTACGGGGGCAGATGACCGACGCGGAGCAGGTTTTATGGCACTACATTCGGCGTAAGCAAATAGCCCAAGTCCAGTTTTATCGGCAAAAACCATTGTTAAATTTTATTGTGGATTTTTATTGCCCAGCGGCACGATTGGTTGTGGAGCTTGATGGTGGCCAGCATTTTGAGGCGCCTGCCGAAAAAAAAGATAAGGCGAGAGATTTGGCTTTAGGCGAGTTGGGGTTGATGGTTGCTCGGTTCGATAACCGGCAAGTTTTGCTTGAAACGCAAGCGGTTCTGGTGGAAATTGATCGAGTGGTGCGGGATCGTTTGGGTTGCGTAAATCCCCCCTAGCCCCCCTTTTTCAAAGGGGGGAATTGGAGAGGCGCTTTTCCAAAGAGCGAAATCGGAAGGGCACTTTTCAAAGGAATTGGAAGGGCACTTTTCAAAGGAATTGAAATGGTGCTTTTCCAAAGAGTGGAATTGGAAGGGCACTTTTCATAGGGATGCAATGGAAGGGCACTTTTCAAAGGAGTGAGGCTCCCGATGAGTGGGCGAGGGTTTACTTCCCCCTTTGAAAAAGGGGGATTGAGGGGGATTTGCCTAAGGGCGGGGTGTTGTTTTCCCATAGAGTTCCGGGCTTAATCATCAGCGGCTTAATCTTCTGGGGTGATAGGAGATTGAGCCAATTTTAGTTTGCCGGCTCAATCGCTGGCGGCACAATCAGCTATCGATCAGGAGGCGCGCGATGGGGCGGTTTTTTGTGGGTGTGGTGGGTTTTACCACGATTGAGCTGATGGTCACTCTTACGGTTTTAGTGCTTTTGATCGGGATCGCCGTGCCTTCTTTCTCTGCCATGATGGCGCAAAATCGCTTGGCCACGAGCGCAAATAACTTAACCACGGCTTTTTCTCTGGCGCGGCAAACCGCCATTACGCGCAATGCGCCAGTGGCTTTATGTGCGGGCGATGCGGTAAACGGTTGCCATGCGTCTGCAAACTGGGATTGGTCGCGCGGGTGGCTGGTGTTTATGGACCGCGATCGGGATGGCGTGCGTGATGCGGATGAATCGATTGTGCATGAAGGCGCGGTAAATCCGGTGGGTTTGGTGATTTCGGGCAATACGCCGATGCGCAAGCCGATTATTTTTTCTCCGATGGGGTTTGCCTCGCAACCCGGCGGTGCTTTTAGTGCGGGCACTATTCGGGTGTGTGCGCCTTCGCGCATTCAAAATAATGCGCGAGATTTGATTTTGTCTAAATCGGGTCGGTTGCGCGTCGCCTCGGTAGATTTGGCGGGTGCCTGCCCTTAAACCGTAATTTCTCGCGGC
>NCFS01000131.1 GCA_002281295.1 Halothiobacillus sp. 35-54-62
GGAGGCGAATAAGGCGTTGCCGATGACTTCAGCGAGCGGTTTTTTCATGCCGTTTGTGAGATAAATTAAGGCCTTGGCGACCCGCGTCGGGGTATTTAACAGCCCTTCGCGATCGGGGTTTTCACCGAGCGCGCCCAAAATGCTTTTCACGGCAAGGGCAATGGTTTCAACCCGTGCGCTGTCGCTGGCGATGGGTTCGGGGAAGTCGTCTTCAGGCGATACATTCATAGTGAGTTCGGGCTCTTTGAGGCAGTTAGCCCCTTACTTTAGCAGCAGATGCCGTGCTTTAAAGTAATCGGGGGTGTTAAATTCGCGCGCATTGGTCGGCAAGTTTCAATCCTTAACGGAATAATCAAGTTAATTCGGCGGAGTTCTTTGCCCGTTGCAACCAAGGCGCGATAAACTAGCCCGCTACTTTGAATATGATTGTTATCTAAATAACTGGATTTTGAATTGAAAGCCCAAATTGAACAAAAACTGCATGCCGCCATTGCCCAACTTCAAGCCGATGGCTTGCTGGATGCCGCTATTAACGTGACACCGGCTCTATCGGTAACCAAAGACCCCAGCCATGGTGATTTTGCCACCAACATTGCGCTGCAAATCGCCAAGCCAATGGGGGTCGCGCCGCGTGTGGCGGCCGAGCGTTTGCTGGCGGCGTTAACCGAGCGCAGTGGTATTCGGGATATTCAAATTGCAGGCCCTGGTTTTTTGAATTTCTTTGTCGAACCGTTTGGTACAAGCCAAATCGGTGCGGGCAAAAAGGTGCAGGTCGAGTTTGTTTCGGCAAACCCCACAGGGCCATTGCACGTGGGGCATGGTCGTGGGGCGGCTTATGGGGCGGTTGTGGCGGATTTGCTGGCGGCGGTCGGATTTGAAGTGCATCGTGAATATTATGTCAACGATGCCGGCCGGCAAATGCACATTTTAACGACGAGTATTTGGCTGCGGTATTTGGAAGCTTGTGGCGCGACGCTAACGTTCCCCGCCAATGGCTATAAATCTGAAGGTTATATTTTCGAGATCGCGCAAGGCTTGAAGGCTGCGCAGGGCGATGCGTTCGCGGTGCCAACGGCGTTAGTGTTTGCCGATTTGCCGCCCGATGAACCCGACGGCGGCGATAAAGATGTGTACATTGATGCGGTGATTGAACGGGCGAAAAGTTTGCTCGGTGCCGGCCGCTATAAAACGGTATTTGATGCCGGTTTAACGGCCATTCTTGCCGATATTAAAGACGATTTGCACGAGTTTGGTGTGGATTATGAGCGCTGGTATTCCGAGCAATCGCTGGAAGATCGCGGCTTAATTAATCGGGCGATTGAGCGTTTGCAGGCGGCGGGTTTTGTGTATGAGCAAAACGGGGCGCTGTGGTTTAAATCCACCGAATTTGGTGATGATAAAGATCGCGTGGTGCGGCGAGATAATGGCCAAAGCACCTATTTCGCCTCCGACATTGCTTATCACATGGAAAAATTTGAGCGCGGGTTTGATCGCGTCATTGATATTTGGGGCGCCGATCACCACGGCTATGTGCCGCGCGTTAAGGCCGCGCTCACCGCGTTGGGTTTCGATGCGGGTAAGCTTGATGTCTCCTTGGTGCAGTTTGCGATTTTGTATCGCGGTGGCGAGCGGGTACAAATGTCAACCCGCTCGGGTAGCTTTGTTACCTTGCGCGAATTGCGTGAGGAAGTGGGTAATGAGGCCGCGCGCTTTTTTTATGTGATGCGTGCCGCCGCGCAGCATTTAGATTTCGATTTGGATTTGGCGAAAAGCCAGTCCAACGATAACCCCTTGTATTACATTCAATATGCCCACGCGCGGGTGTGCAGCGTATTCAGGCAAATGCCGCTGAAGGGTTTTGTTCATGATGCCGAAAATGGCCGCAGCGCCTACGCCCGCTTAACAGAGCTGCACGAGCAGGCGCTATTTAAGCGGTTAAGCCAATTTAGCGATACCGTGCAGCGCGCCGCCCTCGGGTTGGAGCCGCATCAATTGGTGCATTATCTCAAAGACTTAGCGCAAGGACTTAGCGCAAGAGTTTCACAGCTATTACAATGCACACGCATTTTTGTTGGCAGATGATGCGCCGTTGCGCGATGCGCGGCTGAATTTAATTGCAGCCACCCGTCAAGTACTCGCCAATGGTTTGGGCTTGCTCGGTATGCGTGCGCCACAAGAAATGTAAGGCAGCCCAGATGACACCCCAGATGACACACAAGGATCATCTCACCCCAATGGAAACCCGTTCTCATGGCGCAAACTAAACGCACGCCGGTTAATCGCCGACGCAGCAACGAACCCAATGCGGCGAGCAAATGGATTGTGCTGCTGCTGATTGTTGCAGTTGCCTTGTTGGCCTATGTGGCCTCGCAGCTCTGGAAAAAAGATGCCGCCCTCGGTGGGCATTCTGCCCAGCACGATGCGCGCTCGGTGAAAAAACCTGAAGAAAAGGCGCCTCAAAAGCCCGATTTTGAGTTTTACACGTTATTGCCGCAGCAAAATAACGGGCCTGTGATTCCAACGCCAGCGCCCCCGGCACCGGTCGTTAAACCCGCGCCGGTGGAAAAGCCGCCCGCATCACCCGGTACGGTTGCGCCGAATGCGCCCCCTGATGCCGCGCCAAAGCCTTCTGAGCGCAGCTTTTGGATTCAAGCCGGCTCATTTGCCACGCCAGCCGAGGCCAATCGGCGTAAGGCGGAAATCGCCATGCAGGGATTTGTATCCGATGTCCGCACGGCCACGGTCAACGGTAAACAGTATTATCGGATTCAAATCGGCCCTATCGCAGAAAGCCAGCTGGCGGGCGTGAGAAAACGCTTGGTTGAGGCGCGCATTGATACCCTGCCACCGAAAACTACCCCGTAAACCCCGCGTGCTATTGCAGCGAGTGAAACGGTTTGGGCTTAATTTTTGCGGCTAATTCGGGTACATTGGTTGGGATTTTTTTATTTTCTATGTAGGTAAACCTTATGTCTGATTTCATCATTGCACCCAGTATTTTATCTGCCAACTTTGCCGCTTTAGGTGATGAGGTGGATAAAGTCATCGCCTCTGGCGCCGACTGGGTGCATTTTGATGTGATGGATAATCACTATGTGCCGAATTTAACGATTGGGCCCTTGGTGTGTGAAGCGCTGCGTAAACATGGGGTTACCGCGCCGATTGATGTGCATTTAATGGTTAAGCCCGTTGATCGCATCATCCCTGATTTTGCCAAAGCGGGCGCAACCTACATCACCTTCCACCCCGAAGCATCGGAGCACGTGGACCGCAGCTTGCAACTCATTCGTGATTGCGGCTGTAAATCAGGCCTTGTGTTCAACCCCGCCACCCCGCTGGATATTCTTGAATACGCGATTGAAAAAGTAGACATGATTCTGCTGATGTCGGTTAACCCGGGTTTTGGCGGCCAAAAATTTATTCCCTATGTGCTGGATAAAGCCCGTGCGGCACGCAAAATTATCGAAGCCTCTGGCCGTACCGATATTCGCCTTGAAATTGATGGCGGCGTCACCCCAGCCAATATTCGTGAAATTGCCGAAGCGGGTGTCGATACCTTTGTTTCTGGCTCCGCGCTGTTTGGCAAAGCCAACCCCCAAGATGCGAATCGCTACGATGGCGTGCTGGCAGAGTTCCGTGCAGAACTGGCCAAAGTGCACAGCAAATCAGCGGGCAAAGCGGATGCGAAATCTAAGGCGAAGGCAAAAAAATAATGGCCCAATTTAAACCCAAAATGGTGCTGTTCGATTTGGATGGCACCCTAATTGATTCGGTGCCGGATTTATGGGTGGCCGTCAACCAGACGATGGATGAGCTTGCTCTGCCACATCGCGCCGAGGCGGATGTGCGCAACTGGGTGGGCAATGGCATTGAGCGCTTGGTCGAACGCGCTTTAGTCAATGATGTGCACGGTATGCCCGATGCGGCCTTGTTTGAGCGTGCCATGCCGATATTCAAACGGCATTATGCAATCAGCAATGGCCAGCATTCCTGCGTATTCCCCGGGGTGCTTGAGGGCATTGCGTATGTGAAATCGCTGGGGCTGCGGGTGGGTTGCGTCACCAATAAAGCGGCCGCGTTCACCCTGCCGTTACTCAAAGACATGGGCTTGCTCGATCAGTTTGAAACCGTGGTTGCGGGCGATACGCTGCCGATGAAAAAGCCTGATCCCGCCCCGCTGATTTACGCGGCGGGCTGGTTTCATATTCACCCCTCTGAGGCCTTGATGATCGGCGATTCCATCTCCGATGTAAAAGCGGCGCGCGCCGCCGGCTTTTCGATTATCTGCATGAGTTATGGCTACAACCACGGCGAAGATATTCGCCATTACCACCCCGATGCGGTGATTGATTCGATGGCCGAATTCCCCCAGTTGATTGGGTGCAATTAAATGCACCGGTTGATGCGGCAGATTCCCCCGCCGCGTGCTTTGCCTATTTTTCAGCCGATGTATGGGCAAAAAAACGCCTTTCGATGGCGGTTTTAATCCTGTTTGATTAACCCGCCGGCCGCTTGGATGGCTGGCGGTTGTCCATTGAATAATGCAGGAATTTGTCATGGAATTTATCCCCACCGCCCCCCAACTCCAAACCCTCGCCCGCGAGGGCTATAACCGCGTGCCGCTCACCCGGTCTATTTCGGGC
>NCFS01000132.1 GCA_002281295.1 Halothiobacillus sp. 35-54-62
GGGCGAATTTTGCCAAATTCCACCGCGAGCGGCAGGCCCACATAGCCTAAGCCGATAATGGCAATGAGGGGGGGCTGGGTAGACATAAGCAGATTTCTTCCTTGAAATTTAGGGGATGCGTGAGGCGTTCATACGCGATTCTACCGCGCGAATGCGTTTTTGCAGGCCACGGCTGGCGGGATTAGCCTGATAAAAACGCGGGTTGGGCAGCATGGCGGCCAACATGGCGGCCTCATGCGGGCTCAAAGCGCTGGGCGGTTTGTGAAAATAATAGCGGCTGGCCGCGCCGATGCCATAGAGCAAATCACCCCACTCAGCCACATTCAAATACAACTCAAGGATGCGGCGCTTGCCGAGTGTGGTTTCCAGCATCACGGTAATAAGTGCCTCTTGCCCTTTACGCAGCAGGTTTTTGCTGGGCGATAAAAACAAATTGCGCGCCAGCTGCTGGCTAATGGTAGAGCCACCGGCGGCAAACTCGCCATCGGCCAGGTTTTTCTCGAACGCCTCTTGAATGCCGGTCCAATCAAACCCGAGGTGATCCATAAACCGATCATCTTCCGAAGCCACCACCGCGCGCTTGGCAATGGGCGCCATATCGCGGTAATTCACCCATTGATAATTCAGCTGCGCGTGGGGGTTTACCGCCCGCACTAACGCCAGCCGCTCACGCATAAAGGCCGTTGTTTGCGGGTTATGACTGCGCAATTGCCACACCTGCACAAAAAACCAGGCCTGCACAGCCAAAAACGCGGCCAGCACAAGCCAAAATAATAATAAAAGCAAGCGACGAAGGGGGTTTCGGGGTTTCATACCGGCAGAATACGGGGTTTAAGCAGGCCTCGGTGTTAACTGTTGACAGTTTTGTTGGCAGGCCATCGCAAAATTGTCGTTTTATGACACCCGATCAGCGCCCCGCGCCCAACCCATTATCGCCACGCTTGGGGCAAATAGCGCGAATCAAAGCCACAAGCGGCAGTCCAACGAATGGTGCTGGGCGTGCTGGTAATGGGGGTGAGCGTGCATTTTTTGGCCGCGCCCGCAATAGCGGTATTGGCCTTGTTACCGTAGGTGAGCTCAATGGTGCCGCCATTAATCACGGCCACCGAGGATACATAATTACCCGAAATTGAACTGGGTGCCGCCAAACCCAGCGAGGTGTTATTACCCGGGTTGCCACTGTTGGGAAAGTTAGGGTGGGTACCCTGCCACTCGGCCAAAGCAAGCTCAGCGCCGCCGACCAAGGTTAAGCCTTCACTGACTTGCGCGCGAATCACGTAATCTTGATACGCAAACAGCGCAATGCTGGCCAAAATGCCAATAATCGCGATCACAATCATAAGTTCAATCAGCGTAAAGCCGCGTATCAACTGCCGTTTGATCGCATAGCAAGATAAATAGCGGGGTGATGAATGCGTACTCATGGCGGGTTCCTTTAAGTTGTTTTTTGGCTGCTCTCTTGCAACACCAACTCATAGGCAATTTATGCGCCAAATAACCCACCCACAAAGCGCCTAAAACCCACTCAACGCCCTTTAATTAAGAGAAAGGGCGCTTTTATTGAGGGGAAACACAATAGGCTAACCCGTTTAGCCCGCCAGCAAACCATCTTGCATGCTCAGCACGCGCTGCATGCGATTCGCCAGATTGCGATCATGGGTGACCAGCACAATCGCGGTGCCCGTGCTTTGGTTTAATTCCAGCATGGCTTGAAACACGCTATCGCTACTGTGGCTATCCAAGTTGCCCGTGGGCTCATCGGCCAGCACGACCGAAGGCGCTGTAACCAAGGCACGCGCTATGGCCACGCGCTGGCGCTCGCCGCCGGAAAGCTCCGCCGGGCGATGCTCACCGCGCGCCCCCAAACCCACCGCATCCAGCAGCGCACGCGCACGATCATGCGCGGCCTTGCGGGGCAGGCGCCGAATCAAGAGCGGCATGGCCACGTTATCGAGCGCCGTAAATTCGGGCAGCAAATGATGCGCCTGATACACAAAGCCCAAATGCTGATTGCGCAATTTGCCCCGCGCCGCCTCGCCTTGGGCGGAGAGCAAATGCCCCGCGAGCCAAACCTCCCCTTCGCTGGGTTGATCGAGCCCACCCATGAGCTGCATCAGGCTGGATTTACCCGAACCCGAAGCGCCGACAATCGCAATCATCTCGCCCTTTTTGACCGAAAAATCAATCCCGTTCAACACCGGCACCACCAAACCGCCTTCACGATAAGTATGCTGCAAGTTGCGGGTTTCAAGCACAACATCTTGATGCGGTTTATTCATAACGCAAGGCCTCGGCCGGTTGCACGCGTGAGGCGCTCCAAGCGGGGTAAATAGTGGCTAAAAATGAGAGGCCGAACGCCATCGCGCCGATATGCCACACATCGTTCCAATCAAGGCGCGAGGGCACCTCACTGATGTAATACACATCCGCCGGCATAAATTGCGTGCCGGTTAAGTGCTCAATCCACGGCACAATGGTTTCCACATTCGAGGCGATTAACACCCCAAAGCCCAAACCAATCAAGGTGCCCACCAGCCCAATAATGGTGCCGGAAATCAAGAAGATGCGCATAATACTGCCCGGGCTGGCGCCAAGGGTGCGCAAAATCGCAATATCGCCGCGCTTATCGGTAACCACCATCACCAAGGTGGACACGATATTAAACGCCGCCACCGCGACAATCAGCGA
>NCFS01000001.1 GCA_002281295.1 Halothiobacillus sp. 35-54-62
ACTTCAAGTTCGCGATCGACCTCTTCTAAGCGCTCTTTTTTGACATCAAAGTCAAAGATACCCCCGAAGCGAGGCCGCTCGGGCGGTTAAATCTTTGATTCGGAACATAATCGGATTAACTTCAAGCATAACAGCGCCACAAGAAACAAATTTTTAAGGTCGCGTAGTGTAGCGCAAAGCGCCCCAAATTCACGCATTTCAAGCCAACGATGTTACAAAATTATCCTAGGTTTATTGCGGCTTTTGGCTAGAATAGCCCGATATTTTTCAGCCACTTTAACCCTGTTGTTCAAGCCATTTCTGGAGTTAGTTATGTCGATTACCCATAACCGTTTTTTTAATGATACCGTTCAATCGCTGCGCTTTAATCATGGCGAAGCCGGTGCCACCGTAGGCGTGATGCTGCCCGGCACGCATGTATTCAACCTTAAAGCACCCGAAACCATGACCGTGGTGGCCGGTGAAATGTTTGTGTCGATTAATGATGCACCCGAGTTCACCGCCCCTGCCGGCACCGTGTTTGAAGCGCCCGCCAACGCTAAACTGCACATGCGCTGCACCATTGATACCGCCTACCTTTGCCAATTTCACGCAGGCTAAGCACCCCACGGCTGTTTTGCGCCGGATAGCAGGCCAGCCACCCCCGCCTTGTTTTACTGAGCACCCTGTTTTACTGAGCACCCTTTATGCCCCGAATTGTTCATCTATTTTCGCGTCTTGTTTTATGGTGTGCGGTACCGTGTTCGCTTGCGCTTGCGGCGCCCGCGCTGTACGCAGCAGAGGCCGCCATCCCCGCCAGCGTGCTGGAAACACTCAAAAAACAAAAACTCAGTATTGATGATCTCGGCATTTGGGTGCAGGCCGTTGATAGCAATAAACCGCTCCTCACCCATCTACCCGATGATGTGTTTAACCCCGCTTCGGTCATGAAGCTTGTCACCTCAATTGTGGCACTCGATGTGCTCGGCTCAAACTATCAATGGCCCACGCGGGTTTATGCCGATGCCCTCCCCGTCAATGGGGTCATACACGGCAATCTGTATATTAAGGGCGTAGGCGATCCGTGGTTTCGCAGCGAAGATTTATGGGATTTAGTCCGGCAAATTCATGATTTAGGCATCCAGCAAATTACCGGCCAGCTCGTGCTCGATAACAGCTATTTTGATCCGGGGCCGGCTGACCCCAGCGAGTTTGATGGCCACCCTGAACGCGTCTACAACGCCTTGCCGCAAGCTTTATTGCTCGATAACCGAGCCACCCGCGTGTTAATCGCCCCGCCCGATCAAGCCGGCAAAGGCCCGATTGTTAAAGCCTGGCCACCCAATCAAAACCTCACCGTAAACAACGACATTAAGCTCAACAAAGGCAATTGCAGCGGCAAAAACAATCAGCCGGCCATTGCCGTATTAAATTCAGATACCAACACACCCACCCTAAATATCACCGGCACCATCAGCACCGAATGCCAACCGGATCAATATTATTTAGTGGCCGGTAACGCCAACGATGCCTTTTATTCGGCCTTTGCACACCTGTTTGCGCAGCAAGGCGGCAAAATTGATGGCCGCTGGAGCGAGGGCCTTGTGCCCAAAAGCGCGGTGTTTCTGGTGCAGCACAATTCTGAAAATTTAACTCAATATTTGTATCTGCAAAATAAATGGTCCAATAACCTCATGGCGCGGCAAATATTTCTGACCATCGGGGCGGAGCTTGAAGGCGCGCCGGGCACCCTACTTAAATCCAAAATGGCGATTGATGGCTGGCTTAAACGCCAAGGGTTTAACTGGCCGGGCTTTGATATTGAAAACGGCTCGGGGCTTTCGCGCAAAGATCGCATCAGCCCGCGCCAAATGGGGCAACTGCTGCGCTACGCCTGGGATAGCCCCACCATGCCGGAGCTGATGGCATCCCTGCCCATTGCCGGCATCGACGGCACCATGCGCAAACGTATGAAAGGCGAAGCCGCGCGCGGCATGATTCACCTTAAAACGGGCACCCTGCGCGATGTGCGGGCAGGTGCGGGGTATATTCTCACCGAATCAGGGCGCCGTTATGTGGTCGTAATTTTGCAAAACGAGCCAAATGTACAAAACGGCGGCGGCTCCCGCGTGCAAGATGCCATTCTCGATTGGCTTTATACCAACGGTTAATGCCTACCAAAGCAGCGGGGCGCCTTTAATGCGCCGCCGCTTCGGGCATTGCCGCCCCGCTAATCACCATTAATTGCAGCGTTTCTTGCCCGCGAAAGTGGTTTATGCCGATCCGATAGGCTAAATGCCAGAAACGCCCCGGCGGCAATTGATCGCCAATGCCAAACCAAATGCCGGCAACCGGCTCGGCAGGCGATGCGGTAGAAGGCTTGCCCTGATGCGCGACAAGAAGGCGCAGCGTGAGCCGCCAGTGCAGGCCCTCTTTCAGTGGGCTGCGCGCTATCACCTCAAACACATTATCGAAAATCGGTTCGGGGCAATCAGTGCCCCAAGGAACGCTGGCGTGCAGGGTTTGGCTGAACTGTGGCGTGAGCTCAAGCGCACTTAATTCACCATCAGACCAAATCACCGCCTGATCGGGCAACTTGGGGGCATGCTGAGCCATTGCTTGGGCAAAAAGTGCTCGAAACTTGGGTAGGTTACGGTATTCAAGGCTTAAGCCTGCGGCCATTGCGTGGCCACCGAAGGCGGACATTAAATCGGGGGCGCGGGTTGCCATGGCCACCAGCACATCGCGCAGATGAACCCCCGCAATGGATCGCCCCGAGGCTTTAAGCCAAGCTTCCGGCTGGCTTGCATCTTCAGGGGCGAACACAAACACCGGCCGTTGCCAGCGCTCTTTTAAACGCCCTGCCACAATGCCGATTACGCCCGGATGGAAGGTTTTATCAAATACCACCCAATCCTCGGGGTGGGCGGGGCGGGGGATATTTAGGTCATTTAAGCCCGGCGATTGCCCGCTTTTTTGCAGGCTGTAGAGCATGTCTTGTTCAATGGCGCGCCGCTCTTGGTTAATCTCATTGAGCAAAATCGCCAAACGCCGCGCTTCGCTCGGATCATCGGCCAGCAAGCAGGCTACCCCAATACGCATATCCATAAGCCTGCCCGCCGCATTTAAACGCGGCCCCACCACAAACCCCAAATCTTGGCTTGTGGCATGGCGCGGGTCTTTGCCTGCCACCGCAAACAGGGCAGAAATACCCGGCACGCAGTGCTGAGCGCGAATCCGCTCAAGGCCTTGCGCCACCAAGCGGCGGTTGTTGTCATCGAGGGCGACCACATCGGCGACGGTACCCACCGCGACTAAATCCAGCCATTGAGCCAAATTCGGCCTAGGTTGCGAAGGGGTAAACCACCCCCGCGCTGTGAGTTGCTCGCGCACGGCCGCCAGCACATAAAACGCCACGCCCACCCCGGCCAAGGCTTTGGAGGCAAATATCGAACCGCTTAAATTAGGGTTAACAATGGCACAGGCCGGCGGCAGTGCCTCACCCGGCAAGTGATGATCGGTAATGACAACCTGTGCGCCCAGGGCTTGAGCGGCGGCAACGCCGGCAAACGCGCTAATGCCGTTATCGACGGTGATCACTAAATTAGGCGCCGCATCGGCCTCGGTGAGCCAATCCCGAAGCACGGCGGGCGATAAGCCATATCCATGGCGCGCCCGATCCGGCAGGGTATAGGCCACATGCTGCGCGCCCATCGCCCGCAAACCCCGCACACACAGGGCGGTGGCGGTGGCGCCATCGGCATCAAAATCACCCACTATTAATATGTGGGCTTGGGCTTGTATGGCTTCTGCGATTGCCGTTGCCGCCGCGTCAATACCGGGCAATTGGTCGGTTGGCAGTAAATAGTTAAGGCTCGCATCTAATTGCTGGGGCGCGGTAATGCCTCGGTTGACCAAAATTGCCGCAAGATTGGGGTTAAACGATGCCATTTCGGCGGGGATAACAGGCACCGCACGCCGGACAATGCGGGCTGGGGCATTTTTGTCAAACGGAGTCACGGGTGGGTTTTAAGAAAAACTTAAGTCGATGGACGCCATCGACAAGTAATCGCGCTCAAGTTCTAAATCCACAACCGTGAGGGGCCGCGCATTGAGCCAGCCTTTGCTAAAGCTTAAATGCAAGGTGTTGCCCTGCGCCTTCAAACTGAGCTTAGGTGTTTTGGCCTGAGGCGAGCGATCCCGATGCAGTAACACGGCTAAACGCAAAATAACCGCCAGCTTGATAATTTGGCCGCGCAAACGCTCATCAATTAACTCAAACCGTTGCGGTTTAAATTTACGCCGATGGGTATGTACAAGGCTGGCAATAATCGTTTGCGCCGCGCGGGTTAAGCCCGGCATATCCGCATAATTAAGAATGTAGGCGCCATGATGATGAAACCCCGAATGGCTCACCGCCAAACCAATTTCATGCAGGCGGGCGGCAATTTCAAGCCAATCGGCATAGCGCGGGGCATCAATGGCATCGGGCTGGCAGGCCAGCGACCAATCATCGGCCACTTGCGCCAATAACGCGGTGGAGGTTTTAGCAATGCGGGCGGCATGACGAATATCAACCGTAAATAACCGCTGCAAGCGCTGCACCGTGGCAAGACGAATATCATCATGATCGCTGCGATCGAGCCAGTCGTAGACCAAGCCTTCACGCAATGCGCCATCACTCACCAGCATGTGATCAATTTTAAGCGCGTCAAATACCGCCTGCATCGCAATTAAGCCGCCCACAAATACGGGTTTGCGATCATCCGATAAACCCTGGAGCTTGAGCTTTTCAACCGAACCTGCCGCCAAAACAGCGGCCAAAATGCGCTGCAAACCCGCTGCCGTAATTGTGCCATCACCCCAGCCATTGGCTTTGGCAACATTGGCCAATGAACGCGCCGTGCCGGAACTGCCCTGCGCCTGCACCCAGCCTGATTTGAGGTACGCCGCCTTATACGGGCTGAGCTCAAGTTCAGCGCGAATTTTGGCATGCTCTAACCTGTCGGCATTAAATACCCCATCGGCAAAAAAATCCCGCATTAAGGCCACGCAGCCAATGGGCACACTTTCCATTTTGAATGGGCTGATGTCACGGCCCAAAATCAGCTCCGTTGAGCCGCCCCCAATATCCACCACCAAGCGGGTGCCTTCAATGGGCACTTCACTTTGCGCCACCCCCAAAAAGACTAACCGCGCTTCCTCACGCCCCGCGATAATTTCAATGGGGTGCCCAATCGCCTTCTCGCCGCGTTTAATAAAGTGCATGCCATTTTTGGCCGCGCGCAGGGTATTGGTGCCCACAATGCGCACACTGCCCCGGGGCATACCCGCCAAGCGCTGGCCAAAGCGGGTTAGGCAGGCAATGCCGCGCTCCATTGCCTCTTCCGCTAATTTACCATCGGGCTGTAACCCCCCGGCGAGCCGCACCATTTCTTTCATGCGATCAATAATTTGGATTTGGCCGCCATGAACCCGGGCAATCAACATATGAAAACTATTCGAGCCGAGATCAACGGCCGCGACAAGCGTATCGTCTTGCATGAGTGATATCCGTAACCGATTTTTAAGTTCGTCATTATCGCCATTGCTTTGGGGATAAACAATTTTATAAGCCAAATTCACACCAATTAGCCTTCAACCGCGCGCGCCGCCGCCCTATTCACCGAATTGTCACGCGCAGCTGACATGCTCGCAACCCTTCTCATTATGAGGCAAGCGATGCGGTTCACCCCACCGTAGGCCAAGCGCATACCTTGGGTGCAACCCCGCTTAGGAGAGTACAACAGCATGGCAAAGCGTCCCCAATCGATCGATATTGTTCCTCAATTTTTATATACCGACCGCGCGACCACCCCAATAAACGGGGCAACGCCGATGCCTAACCCGCCCGCTCCGGTTTCTTTTTTAGCGGCACAAATTGGCGCCTTAGGTGCCGCCGAGCGGATTGATCACTTAATGGCAAGCCAATCCATTGCGATCGCATTTCAGCCGTTTATTGATGTCATGAACCACGACATTCATGGCTACGAGGCCTTAGCCCGCCCACCCAAAACCACCGGTTTTGCCCATATTGGCGAATTACTTATTATCGCCTCGGCGGCCAATCGGCGGCTCAATCTTGAGTTTTACTTGGCCATTCAAGCCATTAGCCAATTTACCGCGCTTAAACTCACTGGCCGGCTATTTGTCAATTTATCCCCCGAAGCCTTAGGCCACCCCGAATTTCGTGTAGAAGCGTTGCTGGATGCCTTGCGTACCCATGCCCTGCCCTATCAACGGTTTGTGATTGAATTAACTGAACAGCACCTCACCGAGCATCCGCAAATTTTGCAGCGCAATTTAGATCAATTGCGCCTGCGCGGGGTCACCTTGGCCTTAGATGATTTCGCAGCCGGTTATAACGGCTTGCTGCATTGGCTGGATCGCCAACCCGATATGGTCAAAATTGATCGCGCGATGCTAAGCGGCATTGATCAGCACCCAAAAAAATATCGATTTGTGCGCTCGGTGGTTCAGCTGGCTAAAGAATCCGGCGCGCTCGTGGTGGCTGAAGGGGTCGAGCTTGCCTCAGAGGCTCGGGTGCTCGCCGAGCTCGGTGTCGATTTTCTGCAAGGGTATCTGTTCGGCCAACCCAGCACGAATCCCCTGCGGGCGGTTACCGATGAAATAATATCGAAACTTGGCCACAACGCGGGTTGCACCCGAACCCAACAATGCCTGATTCAAAAGCTTATTCAGCCCGCGCCCTGTGTGCAAATCACCGAGCGCCTTGATGCGGTGATGGCGTTGTTTTTGGCCGATGCCCAATTGCGGGCATTGCCTGTGTTAGATGGCAGCCTACCCGTGGGGATTGCCTGGCGGCATGATTTAATGAACCTGTACGCCAGCCCGTATGGGCGCCCCTTAAATGAGCGCCGTTCAATTAGTCGGCTCATGGATCGGCATCCGGTCATTGTGGATGAATCCGAATCGCTCACGCTATTAAGCCGCCGATTAAGCGAGCGCGATCATCGAAACTTTCATGATGTATTTATCATCACCCGGCAACGCGCCTACGCCGGCGTAGGGCAACTAATTGATTTATTGCGCTTATACACCACAGAGCAAGTGCGCCAAGCGCAACATCTAAACCCCTTGAGCGGCTTGCCGGGCAATGTGCCCCTCAATGAAACGCTGGAAAACTGGCTTGATCAGGGCATGGCTTTTACCTTGGTTTATGCTGATTTAGATTATTTCAAGGCAATTAATGATTATTACGGCTATCAACGCGGTGATCGCGCGCTGCTTTTGTTAACGCAAATTTTGAATGATCATATTCACCCCGCCCATGATTTTTTAGGCCATGTGGGCGGCGATGATTTTGTGATTTTATTTCAATCATCCGATTGGGCCACGCAATGCGAACACATTATCCAAGCGTTCGATCAGCAAATCCCCAACCTGTACGATGAAGCCGATCAAGCGCGCGGCTTTATAGAAACCACCGATCGAGAAGGCCAGCCCAAACAGTATCCTTTTTGCAGCCTCACGCTGGCCGCCTTAACGCGCCCGGCACACCATGCCATTCATAGCCAAACGCTCACCGAGCACATTAGCGCCATTAAGTCTCAGGCCAAAAAACAACGCGGTAGCGTACTAAAAGCGCAAACGTTATAGCGACAGCTTGGCTTATAAAAACCCAAACCGAGTGGTCGATACGCGGGCATTAAACCGCATCCTTCGCTAAATTTGTGCACCCACTCACCTGATTTCGCCCCTGCGCTTTGGCAAGATACAAGGCTTTATCGGCGCGCGATAACCCTTCGCTGGCAGAACTCGCGCCATCCAACAAATCTCCCACGCCGACGCTCACCGTGCATTGAATGATCGATCCTTCCCAGGCAAGGGCGATGTGCCCAATCGCAGCACGCAGACGCTCGGCAATTTCAAACGCGTGTAAACACGGTGTATTGGGCATTAAAACGGCAAATTCCTCGCCCCCGAGCCGACCGGAAATATCTTGCCGGCGCAAGAGCGATTGCAGCGTGCGGGCAAATTGTCGCAGCAACTCATCGCCCGCCGCATGGCCGTATTCATCGTTAATCCGTTTGAAGTAATCAAGGTCCAGCATTAACACACTGGTGGGCAGGTTATACCGGCGGGCGCGCTCGAACTCTTCATCAAGCCGCTGTAAAAAATACCGGCGATTAGGCAACCCCGTCAATTCATCGGTGATTGCCATCATCTCCAACAAGCGTTCATGCCGTTTTATCTCGCTTATGTCGGAAAAAACGACTACTAACCCATTGCGCTTGGCATCAAAATCATCGGGCAACACCGCCACCGATAAATGCACGGGAAACAAGCCCTCACCGCGCCGCCAAAAGCGTTCTTGCAGCCCTGTACGCGGGATGCCATCCCCGAGCGCGGCCAAAAAACCCGATGCGGGGGGATACTCGCCGTACACCAACTCCGCCACATCCAAACCCGTTAATTGCTGGGTGCCAAAACCCAATAGCCGTCGTGCGGCGGGGTTAGCAAAGCTCATTTTGCCCATTGCATCAACGCCGAAAATGCCCTCACCCACGGTATGCAGCACGGCGGCATCGCGGCGATTGGTGCGCGCGATGGCCTGTTCTGCCGTCACCCGATCGGTCACATCTTGCAAGGTTCCCTCAAGCATCACGGGCGCACCGGCCTCGCTCCACACCAATTGCACATCCCAAATAATACTGCGCTCAAGGCCATCTGATCGACGCATCAACACGGTGGCATGCAAGCGAGGCGCGTCCTTTTCCCACAACCGATTGAGCATTAACGCCAACCGCTGCTGATCAATAGCCGAGACATAAGACAACAGCCCCATCAGGGGCAAAAAAGCCCCGGGGAGATTGAGCTCAGGGAGATTCACCGCAAGAAGATTCGCCCCGGGGGCTGGCTCAGGGAATGCGCGCCATTCGTCTTGCTGTGGGGTGGGCAGGGCACAAACGTTATCGTGCGCGCCGCCAAACCAACGCATCAATAAAACCGACGGCGCGCAGGTCTTGGCAGAAATATCCAGCTCAAAACTGCCCAATTGGGCAATATCTTTCACATGCTGTAATTGAGCGGCTGTTTGCTTTAATTCCAGAAAGAGTTTTTGCTGCTCGGTTTGATCCACACCCAGCCCAATAATCATTGAAACGGCACCCTCTTCATCAAAAATCGGGGTCAGCACAATGTTTAAAAATGGGTTGCCTTCCATGCCAAGCACACGCTGCGCATACCGAATCGGCTCGCGCCGTGCTACGCAGTGTTGATAATTTTCAACCACCCAATCGGCTAAATCGGGGGGCAAAATCTCATGTGGCCGATGGCGAATAAAATCAGCCGGGCTAATGCCGGTTAAGCGCGTATGGGCATCATTACACGCCAAAAACATAAACTCGCCATCGGGCTCAACCCCCACCGTAAACACCACCGCATCCATATTCTCAAAAATTGAGCGGTACATTTGCTCACTTTCTGCCAATTTGCGCGCCATCAACACCCGTTGATTAATATCCCGCGAAACGGTTTGGATGGCCGAAAGCCGCCCTTGATCATCAAAAATCGGGGTGGCGCGGGTTTCAAACCAGCGCCACGCGCCAAACGCCGTGCTAATACGGTAAACCCATGTTTGCACCAAGTCTTGGGTAGCAAATACACGCCAAGGCTTCGCCCCAAATACGGGCCAATCATCGGGGTGAATAATTTTTAGAATATCTATACTTAAAAGCTGCTCGGGCTTATAACCCAAAATCGCACGCGTTGAGCCGCTCAGCCATTGCAGTCTTAATTCAGGCGTATGCAGCCCGATAATATCCTCGGCATGCTCGGCAATTAAACGGTACCGTGTTTGCTCTTCTTCAAGCCGGAGCTGCAACTGCATCTGCGCATCGATATCGAGCAACGCGCCAATTAAAAAATTTGGCGCCCCATCGGCATCGCGCACCAGCCGCGTGGTATCGCACACCCACTTAAAATGGCCATTACTTTGTAATAAGCGATATTGCCGGCGCTTTTCTTGCTGCCCCCAATGGGCAAAATCCCCATCAAGTTCGGCTTTTGCCACATCATCGGGATGAATGTGTTGCCGCCACCAATGCGAAATATCACCCAACTCAGCCGGCGCATAGCCCAACACTGCAGGCAAGTTTGGGCTAATGTAATCGAGCCGATCCCGCACATTCGACCGCAAATCAATTCGGTAAATTACCGCTGGGTTTGCCATCATCAAGGGGTTAAAATCCGCTTCACGCAACGGGGCGGGTGCCAATGGCCGAGGCAATGCCCGCGCAATGAGATAACCCCCTGCGCCCACGCCGATGGCCGCACCCAGCCCCAACGCCAAAAGCCGCAACCACTCTACCGCCTGATTTGGCGCCATCGGCCAGGCCATAAATATCAGCAGCAAAACGGCAGCCACAAGCAAACCCAGCAATCCTGCAAAAGGCAACGAGAGGCGCCGGTTTAAGCGTTGAGTGGGCTTGGGTTTACTTGGCATAACCGAGCCACGGACGCACAAAATAGGTCAGGCGTACCATTGGGGTATTGAGAAGGCGCATGGTGTTTTTTATTTTAATCATTTGTTTGCTGAGAATACGCTAAATCTTAAAAACTGAACATGCTTACTGACGTAATGATTCACCCCATCAAACCCGTGCCGGTCTAGATTGGTTTACCCGCGTGAGGGGGGTATCACGATTAAATTCGCACCATTATAAAATGCAAAAGCCAACCGATTAACCATAAAAAAACCCGCGATAAACGCGGGTTGCTTTAATAACCGAATTACAAACTATTTAATTTGCTGCTTTAAGCTGCCAGAGGCATAACGTTTATGCATATCGTCCAGATTAATCGGCTTAATTAATGAGGCTTTACCGGCCGCACCAAAGGCTTCAAAGCGGGCTTGGCAAATGCCTTTCATCGCTTGGGTGGCTTCTTTGAAGAATTTACGGGGATCAAAGTTAGCGGGGTTATCGTGCAGGTGCTTTCGAATAGCGCCGGTTGATGCCATGCGCAAATCAGTATCGATGTTAACTTTACGCACACCAAACTTGATGCCTTCAACAATTTCTTCAACCGGCACGCCATACGTTTGGCCCATGTCGCCGCCGTAGTTGTTGATGATTTCTAACCAATCTTCAGGCACTGAGGAGGAACCGTGCATAACCAAATGGGTATTGGGGATACGCGCGTGAATTTCTTTTACGCGGTCAATACGCAGCACTTTGCCGGTGGGCTTTTGGGTGAATTTGTACGCGCCGTGCGAGGTGCCGATGGCAATGGCCAGGGCATCAACATCGGTACGTTTAACAAATTCAGCCGCTTCTTCAGGATCAGTCAACAGCATGGAGTGATCGAGCTCGCCTTCGGCGCCGTGACCATCTTCTTCGCCCATTTTGCCGGTTTCAAGTGAACCCAAGCAGCCTAATTCGCCTTCAACCGATACGCCCACAAAATGCGACATTTCGGCCACTTTGCGGGTCACTTCGACGTTGTACTCAAACGATGACGGGGTTTTCATGTCGGGCATGAGTGAGCCGTCCATCATCACCGAGCTGAAACCCGATTGAATAGCACGGAAGCATACGCCCGGATCAGCGCCGTGATCTTGGTGCATCACCACGGGAATGTGGGGGTACATTTCAACGGCAGCCAACACGAGATGACGCAGGAAGGGCTCACCGGCATACGAACGCGCGCCAGCAGAACCTTGCAAAATAACGGGGCTATTGACCGCATCAGCCGCTTGCATAATGGCGTGAATTTGTTCCATGTTGTTCACATTGAACGCGGGCATGCCATAGGCATGTTCTGCCGCATGATCTAATAATTGACGTAAGGAAATAAGCGCCATTGTGTCTCTCCGGTAAAGTTAAAAGTAAGCCAAAATTCAGTCAAAAAAAATCCAAGCCCCGTCCATTAAAAGCGCCGCATCATCGCGGCGGATAAAATTAGTCGGGGTTAATTATTTGCCCCACACGCACAATTTTCATGGCGTTGGTGCCACCCATTTCGCCCATTAAATCGCCTTTAGTAATAATGACCACATCACCATCATCCAAGCGTTCCATCTTCGTTAAGGTTTCAAGCACCATACGGTTAACTTCGGCATGGTCGGTTGATTCATAAGGGAAATGCACCGCTTGTACGCCGCGATAAAGCGCCACGCGCCGCGCAGCCACTTCATTGCGTGTAAACGCATAAATGGGAATATCGGTTGATACGCGCGACATCCATAACGGCGTAGCACCCGATTCCGTTAAGGCCACAATCGCCGCCACATCTAAGTGGTTTGCGGTATAAATCGCAGAATAAGCAATGGCTTGATCAATTCGCTCAAACGGGATATCGAGCGGGGGTTGCGTGCGCTTAGCTTCGATTTGATACTCGGCGCGCTGACAAATACGCGCCATGGTTTCAACCACACGCACAGGATGCTTACCCGCCGCAGTCTCGCCAGACAACATCACGGCATCGGTGCCATCCAGCACCGCATTGGCCACATCAAACACCTCGGCCCGCGTGGGGATCGGGTTGGTGATCATGGTTTCCATCATTTGGGTGGCGGTAATGACCGGGCGATTCATATCGCGCGCCATACGAATAAACGCTTTTTGCACGGCAGGCAGCTCAGCATCACCAATTTCGACACCCAAATCACCCCGAGCAATCATGATGGCATCGGAGGCTTGAATAATATCTTTAATGCATTCAATCGCTTCGGCCCGTTCAATTTTAGCGACGATGTGCGCACTGCACCCCGCCGCCTGAAGCAATCGACGCGCTTCATGAATATCTTCACCCGAGCGCGGGAACGATACCGCAATATAATCCACCCCAATTAACGAGGCGGTTTTAATATCTTCTCGATCTTTTTCGGTAATCGCAGGCGCAGATAATCCGCCGCCTTGGCGATTAATCCCTTTGTTATTCGAAAGCTCGCCCCCCACCACCACCGTGGTGTTAATTTTACTGCTTTGAACTGACTCAACGCGCAGCACAATCCGGCCATCATCCAGCAACAACACATCGCCACTGCGGGAATCGCTCACCAACGCTTTGTAGGTAATACCCACCATCGTTTCATCACCGCTGTCGCGATCCAGCTCCGCATCCAGCACAAAGGCAGCGCCTTCGATTAACACCACTTTGCCGTTTTTGAATCGGTCAATCCGAATTTTAGGCCCTTGCAAATCGCCTAAAATGGCGACATACCGACCTTGCTCCTTAGCCGCTTGGCGCACCATTTCAGCACGAAGCTGATGATCGGCGGCTTTGCCGTGGGAGAAGTTGAGCCGCACCACATCGACGCCTGCACGCACTAAATCTGAAATAATTTGTGGCGTATCGCTCGCAGGACCAAGGGTTGCGACAATTTTAGTACGACGAGAAGAGGTCAAATATCCCGGAGGATTTAAAACGTGCATAAATTTCCTTTAAGATGCGGCGCGTTGTTCAAGAATGGCAACAGCAGGCAAGGTTTTCCCCTCAAGATACTCAAGGAAAGCGCCACCGGCGGTGGAAATGTAACTGACTTGATCGTAGATATCATATTTTTGAATGGCGGCAATCGTATCGCCCCCACCGGCCAAGGTAAAGGCCTTGGTATTAGCAATCGCCATGGCAATGGTTTTTGTGCCCGCGCCGAATTGATCGTACTCAAAAACGCCCACTGGACCATTCCATACCACGGTGCCCGCGCTCATGATGATGTCGGCTAATTCTTGCGCCGATTTGGGGCCAATATCAAAAATCATCTCGTTATCTTGAACATCATCCACCGATTTAACCGTCGCGGGGGTGTGCTCATTACCCGGCAAAAAGGGTAAATCTGTCCCAACCACCACATCAACCGCCACCGGAATGGTGGCGCCCCGTGCCGTCATTTTTTTCATTAAGGCTTGCGCGGTGGGCACTAAATCATCCTCACACAGGGATTTACCGACGTTATGCCCCACCGCCTTAATAAACGTGTTCGCAATGCCGCCACCCACCACCATTTGATCCACTTTTTCAGACAGCGCTTCTAACACGGTGAGTTTGGTAGAAACCTTGGAGCCGCCCACAATGGCAACCATAGGGCGAGCTGGGTTTGCCAGGGCTTTATCGAGCGCTTCGAGCTCACCGGCCAGCAAAATACCCGCGCAAGCAATGGGTGCGAATTTGGCGATACCGTGGGTTGAGCCTTCAGCGCGGTGCGCGGTGCCAAACGCATCCATAACAAACACATCGCACAAGGCCGCGTATTTTTGCGCAGTAGCGTCTAGGTTTTTCTTTTCGCCCACGTTAAAGCGCACGTTTTCCAGTAAAACCACCTCACCGGCAGCCACATCAAACCCACCATCAACCCAATCTTTAATCAAGCGCACGGGCTTGCCTAGTTTTGCACCCAGGTCGGTGGCCACGGGTGCTAATGAGTTTTCTTCAGAGTAGACCCCTTCTTCAGGGCGACCCAGATGCGAGGTCACCATCACTTTAGCACCGGCATTCACGCAAAATTCGATGGTTGCCATTGAGGCGGCGATGCGTGCATCCGAGGTGACCTTGCCCTCTTTAACAGGCACATTCAAATCGGCACGAATAAATACCCGCTTGCCCGCTAAATCGAGATCGGTCATACGTAAAAAACTAGGCATGCAATAAGCTCCCCTACAAAATTTAAAGTGTCAAAGTTAAATGGTTTGATTTGCGCGGTCGTAAAGCAAACAACTTAAAATTTTAATATCGACAGAAAATTAACCCCTAAAAATTAATCCCTGTCGATCCCGTGGCGATGTTTGTGGCGGTGTTTATGATGAACCAATTAACGCCCACTCACACACCGCCGAAGGCAATTAGCCAATCACCTTAACCATACGCATTAAGTTGCAGGTGTAGCCGTATTCATTGTCATACCAAGCCACGACTTTAACAAAAGTCGAATCCAGCTGAATCCCTGCCTTGGCATCAAAAATTGAAGGCTGCGAGATACCCCGAAAATCGGTAGAAACCACGGCGTCATCGGTATAACCCAGCACGCCTTTAAGTGCGCCTTCGGAGGCGGCCTTCATGGTTTTGCAAATTTCTGCATAAGTGGTTTCTTTATTCAACTCGACGGTTAAATCCACCACAGAAACATCGGACGTTGGTACGCGGAAGGCCATACCCGTTAATTTGCCGTTTAATTCAGGCAATACCACACCAACGGCTTTGGCAGCCCCGGTCGATGAAGGGATGATATTTTCTAAAATACCCCGACCGCCCCGCCAATCTTTTGATGAAGGGCCATCCACTGTTTTCTGGGTGGCTGTCGCCGCGTGAACGGTGGTCATCAAGCCGCGCTTAATGCCAAACGCATCATTAAGCACTTTTGCGACCGGCGCCAAGCAGTTAGTGGTGCATGAAGCGGCAGAAACAATGGTTTCACCCGCGTATTTTTCATGGTTTACGCCATAAACAAACATGGGCGTGTCATCTTTTGACGGCGCAGATTGAATCACTTTTTTCGCCCCAGCGTTGATGTGCGCTTGGCAAGTTTCTTTAGTTAAAAAGAAGCCCGTTGATTCGACAACGATATCCACACCGGCTTCATCCCACTTAAGGTTTGACGGGTCACGCTCGGCCGTCAGGCGAATGCGTTTACCGTTTACCACCAAGAAATTGCCATCAACCGATACATCACCATTAAAACGGCCATGCACCGAATCATATTTCAGCATATAGGCCAAATAATCGGCTTCAAGCAAATCGTTGATTGCCACAATTTCAATTTCTGGAAAATCTTTAGCGGCGGCACGGAAGACCATCCGGCCAATCCGGCCGAATCCGTTGATTCCTACTTTTATTGTCATAATCGACCCCTGTTATTTTTTAAGGTTTTAGAAATTTATGGTTGCTTTGCGCCCAAGAATTAGGGGCGCAAAACAAATACCAACGCCTTTTAAAGCGATTACGCTCAAATCAGGCGTTGGCTTTTGGCAAATCACAGGATGGATTGCGCCGTTGCAACGACATTATCCACCGTGAAACCGAACATTTTAAACAAATCACCGGCAGGGGCAGACTCGCCGAAGGTATCAATACCCACAACTTTGCCATCCAAACCGACGTATTTACCCCAGAACCCAGTCACACCAGCTTCAACGGCAACCCGCGCACGAACCGCATTCGGCAGAACCGCTTCACGATAGGCGGCATCTTGGGCATCAAACAGCTCGGTGCAGGGCATAGAAACAACCCGCACGTTTTTGCCCACAAGTTTATCCGCCGCACCCATGGCAAGCGCGACTTCAGAACCGGTTGCAATCAAGATGAGATCCGGTGTGCCCGCGCAATCACGCAGAATATAACCCCCACGGGCAATGTTGGCGATCTGCTCGGGCGTGCGTGGTTGGTGCGCCAAATTCTGACGTGAGAAAATCAAGGTGCTCGGTGAATCACGACGCACGACAGCCGCTTTCCAGGCCACGGCCGATTCCACCGCATCGCAGGGGCGCCAAGTTTGCATGCGAGGAATCATGCGCAGGGTGGCAATTTGCTCAACCGGCTGGTGGGTTGGGCCATCTTCACCCAAGCCAATTGAATCGTGGGTGTACACGAAAATGGTGCCGATTTTCATCAGTGCCGACATGCGCAGGGCATTGCGTGCATATTCAGAGAACATAAGGAAGGTGGCGGCAAAGGGCACAAAGCCGCCGTGCAGCACCATGCCGTTCATAATGGCCGACATGCCAAACTCGCGCACACCGTAATGGATGTAGTTTGCATCGGATTCCGTCGCGGTGACCGCACGGCAACCCTTCCATGTGGTGAGGTTCGAGGGCGCCAAATCGGCCGAGCCACCCACCATTTCGGGCAGAATAGCCGCCAAGGCGGTAATGCTGTTTTGCGAGGCTTTACGCGTGGCGATCGTTTCGCCTTTCGCGGCAACTTCGCTAATGAAGGCATCCATTTTCGGGATGAAATCGGCGGGCAAATCACCGGCCAATCGGCGTTTAAGCTCGGCGGCCTCTGCGGGATAGGCTTTGGCATAAGCGCTCATGGCGTCATTCCAAGCCGATTCGTTTTTGATGCCCGCTTCGGTCGCATCCCAACCCGCATAAATTTCAGCGGGAATAACAAAGGGATCGTGGTGCCAACCTAAATTATCTCGCGTGGCTTTAACTTCCGCTTCGCCCAAGGCTGCGCCGTGGCAATCGTGCGTGCCGCACAAGTTAGGCGCACCAAACCCAATCACCGTTTTAGCGCAAATAAGGGTGGGCTTGTCATTAACTGAGCGCGCCTCGCGAATAGCCGCATCCAGCGCATCACTATCATGGCCATCCACGTTGCGAACGACATGCCAGCCATAGGCTTCGAACCGGGCGGGGGTATCATCGGTAAACCAGCCTTCCACGTGGCCGTCGATTGAAATGCCATTGTCATCATAAAAAGCAACGAGTTTGCCTAAACCCAAAGTGCCCGCCAATGAGCAAGCCTCATGCGAAATGCCCTCCATCATGCAACCATCACCTAAAAAGCAATAGGTGTAATGATCGACAACGGTGTGGCCGGGTTTATTAAATTGACCCGCCAGCATTTTCTCAGCAAGCGCAAACCCCACGGCATTGGTGATGCCTTGCCCCAAAGGGCCGGTGGTGGTTTCAACGCCCGGCGTGTAGCCATATTCTGGGTGCCCGGGGGTTTTAGAATGCAATTGGCGGAAGTTTTTAATTTCTTCCATTGGCAGCTCATAACCGGTGAGATGCAGCAATGAGTAGATAAGCATAGAGCCGTGGCCGTTGGATAAAACGAACCGATCGCGATTAGGCCAATGCGGGTTTTTGGGGTTATGTTTAAGGTATCCGTTCCACAGCACTTCGGCGATGTCGGCCATTCCCATAGGCGCACCCGGGTGGCCTGAGTTTGCTTTTTGGACGGCGTCCATGCTTAAGGCACGAATCGCATTGGCCAGCTCTCTACGCGTAGACATAAGTCTCTCCAGTCTTAAAGTTCAAAGGTAAGGATGCAAACTGAATTACCACGCCCCATGCAAGATAAACACGTCAAATTAACAATGACGGGGGCGCCCATAGGTAACTAAAACTTTTCGCATTGTTACCGCAAATGCCTCGGTTGGCAACCAAGTGAATCATGAGTTTTTTAAAGGAAATGCCTTTAATGGTGCGTTTATCGGGTTTTACTGCCCGTATAAATGGCGCGCATGGGTTTGCGCTGGCATGTACACGCGGTTTACACGGCCGCTTACCTGGCCCAAGCAGCGTGGCTGGCATCCGTTATTAATTTCGCCTATGGAGCCCCGCCGAGTCCGCATTGGACAAAGCGTGCGTTTTACTTTTTGATGACACTCCATTGAAAACCCTTCGGTGCGCGTGGCTTTGCGTTTTTGACGCCAAGGTTCGAAGCGCTTAGGCAGCAAGGGTCGAGGATTTTTCATTGGCCACCCAATGGCACATGCCGTAAAAAAACTAAAGTTCAGCGTAAGGAAATTGTTATGACGCCTGTTTGCCCCCCCATCAAACCCCACCGCCGCAGCCATTGGGCCTTATTAATGCGGAGTCTATTGACGCAAAGCCTCTTGCTTTTTATGGGGCTGGCATTGGGCGCCTCGGCGCAGGCCGCCACCGCATTAAAATTTGCGATTCCGCCATTTTTACCCCAAGCCGAAATTGAGCACTCTTTTGGCCCCTTGGTGGCGAAAATCAGCGCGCTTACCGGCGCGCCGATTGAGATCGAAACATTTCCTAATTATTTGGCATTTTGGCAGGCCACGCGCACCGGCTCACCATTTGATATTGCGCTTGATGCGGCACCGACAACCGATTTCCGCGTGCAACGTCAGCACTGGCATGTCATCGCAAAACTTAGCGGCACGGTCACGCAATCACTCGTAACCGGCCCCAATAACGCGGTGCTGGACCCTTCTGAATTAATTAATAAAAAAATCGCCGTGCAGCCTTCCCCTTCGGTGAGTGCGTTAACCTTATATCAACTGTTCCCAAACCCCGTGCAACAACCCATTTTGGTTACCGTTGAGTCCAACCGGGATGCGGCAGATGCCGTGCTTGAGGGCAAGGTGGATGCTGCCATTATTCCCACCCCCATTGCGGCGGGTTACCCGAGCTTAAACACAGTCACCACCACAGAGCCCTTACCTTTTTTGGCGGTGAGCGTGAGCCCGAATGTGCCGCCCGCCACCGCCAAAGCCCTGCAAAACGCGCTCATTAGTTTAAGCCAAACACCCGCCGGTGAGGCGTTGCTTAAAGCATCGCAATTGCGCGCATTTACAATCGCCAACGATCAGGAATATGCGGGCAGCGAGAAACTCCTCGAAGGCACGTTCGGGTATTAAATCCCCATCGCCCTGCCCCGCGCAGGGATTTGGCCGGTATATCACCCAAAAAACCGGCGCTAAGCCTGCTAAACTTCGCGCCGAGTTTGAATTATCTACCCGTTAAGGATTTTGTTCATGAGCACGCACCGCGAGCATACCCACTTATTTACCTCTGAATCGGTGGCTGAAGGCCATCCCGATAAAATTGCCGATCAAATTTCCGACGCGATTTTAGATGCCATTCTGAGCAAAGATCCCCAGGCGCGCGTGGCCTGCGAAACACTGGTTAAAACCGGATTTGTTGTGTTGGCCGGTGAAGTCACCACCTCTGCGTGGGTGGATGTTGATGAGCTCGTGCGCAAAGTGATTGTCGATATTGGGTACAACAGCTCCGAGTTAGGCTTTGATGGCAATACCTGCGGCGTGCTGAACGCCATCGGCAAGCAATCTTCTGATATTGCCCAAGGGGTTGATCGGCGCACGGCTGAAGATCAAGGCGCAGGCGATCAAGGACTGATGTTTGGTTATGCCACCAACGAAACCGAGGTGTTGATGCCCGCACCCATTACCTATGCGCACAGGCTCGTGCAGCGCCAAGCCCTGGTTCGAAAATCCCGCACCTTGCCTTGGCTGCGCCCCGATGCCAAATCGCAAGTCACCTTTCGCTATCAAAAAGGCAAGCCCGTTGGCATTGATGCGGTGGTGCTCTCAACGCAACACAGCCCCGAGGTCAGCCAGAGCGATTTAATTGAAGCGGTGATGGAGCTCATCATCAAGCCCACCCTGCCCGCGCATTGGTTAGATGCCAACACCCAATACCACATTAACCCGACCGGTAATTTTGTGATTGGCGGCCCCGTGGGAGATTGCGGCTTAACCGGGCGCAAAATTATTGTAGATACCTACGGCGGCATGGCGCGCCACGGGGGCGGGGCATTTTCGGGTAAAGACCCGTCTAAAGTGGATCGCTCGGCCGCTTATGCGGGGCGCTATGTCGCTAAAAATATTGTGGCCGCCGGTTTGGCCGATCGTTGCGAGATTCAAGTCTCCTATGCCATTGGTGTAGCCGAACCCACCTCAATTAGCATTGATACCTTTGGCACCGGCAAAATATCCGATCATAAAATCACCGAACTCGTGCGGGCGCATTTCGATTTACGCCCTTATGGGATTGTTAAAATGCTGGATTTAATTCGCCCCATTTATCTTAAAACCGCAGCCTATGGCCATTTTGGGCGTGAAGATGCCGATTTTACTTGGGAGAAAACCGATCGGGCAGATGCACTCCGCGCCGATGCCGGTCTATAATCGCAAGCCAATTACCTGCCGTTTTTTCAAGGAGCGCTGCAACCCTTCACGGGGTGAGGCTTGAAAAAACGGAATTTCATTTCAACCGCGCTCAAAAAAACCTGCCCCTTCCCGCAGGTTTTTTGTTGGATTGAGGAAAACCCGATGAATACATCCGCCCTGCCCTTCGCTGATTTTAAAGTGGCTGATTTCTCGCTGGCCGAATTTGGCCGCAAAGAGCTTCGTATTGCCGAGCGCGAAATGCCCGCGCTCATGACCATCCGTGCCAAATATCGAGCGGCGCAGCCGCTTAAGGGCGCCCGCATCGTGGGCAGCCTGCACATGACCATCCAAACCGCCGTGTTAATTGAAACCCTGGTTGACCTTGGCGCCAGCGTGCGCTGGTCATCGTGCAATATTTTTTCCACCCAAGATCATGCCGCCGCCGCCATTGCCGCAGCGGGCATCCCCGTTTTTGCGTGGAAGGGTGAAACAGAGGAAGAATACTGGTGGTGCATTGAGCAAACCGTTCGGGGCAGCGATGGCTGGACGCCGAACTTAATTTTGGATGATGGGGGCGATTTAACCGGCTTGATTCACGAAAAACACCCCGAGCTGCTCGCCGGGATTCATGGCGTCTCGGAAGAAACCACCACCGGCGTGCATCGCCTGCTCGATATGCTCAAAATCGGCACGCTCAAAATCCCCGCCATCAATGTGAATGACTCGGTCACCAAATCTAAAAATGACAACAAATACGGCTGCCGCCATTCACTCAACGATGCCATCAAGCGCGCGACCGATCACCTACTTTCCGGCAAGCAAGCGCTGGTTATAGGCTATGGCGATGTGGGCAAAGGCTCGGCGGCCTCGCTGCGCCAAGAGGGCATGATTGTTAAAGTCACTGAAATTGACCCCATCTGCGCCATGCAAGCCTGCATGGATGGTTATGAGCTGGTGTCGCCCTATCTCAATGGCGTCAATACCGGCGACGATAGCGGGGTAGATCACACCCTTCTTGGCAAAATTGATCTGATTGTCACAACCACCGGCAACGTTAACGTCTGTGATGCGCCCATGCTCAAAGCGCTAAAAAATGGCGCCGTGGTGAGCAATATCGGCCATTTCGATAATGAAATTGATACCGAATTTATGCGCAAAAACTGGTTCTGGGAAGAAATAAAACCCCAAGTGCATAAGGTTTACCGCGAAACGGCACCCGACAAAAACCCGAACTTAGACACCGATAACTACCTGATTTTATTATCTGAAGGCCGATTAGTTAACCTCGGCAACGCCACCGGCCACCCCAGCCGCATCATGGATGGTTCGTTTGCGAATCAAGTGCTCGCTCAGCTGCATTTATTTAGCGATAAATTTGCCGATCAAACCGCCGAACGCCAAGCGGCATTATTACGGGTTGAAGTGCTGCCAAAAGCCTTGGATGAAGAAGTTGCTCGGTACATGGTGGCCGGCTTTGGCGGCGTGTTAACGCGCATGAGCCCCGCACAAGCGGAGTACCTTGGCGTGTCGGTCGATGGTCCTTTCAAGCCCGATAGCTACCGGTACTAAACCCGGCCTAACTACAGAGGCATCGTCATGACAATTCCTTTATCTTGTGAGTTTTTTCCGCCCAAATCGGATGACGGCGCGGCTAAATTGCGCGCCATCACCACGGAACTTGCCACCGCCCTTTGCCCGGAGTATTTTTCCGTGACCTTCGGGGCGGGCGGCTCCACCCAAGAGCGCAGCTTCGCTACGGTATCGGCCATTCAATTAGAATCGGGCGTGCCCGCCGCGCCACATTTATCCTGCATTGGCTCCACCCGCGCGGGTATTGCCGCCATTCTCGATCAATATCAAGCACTTGGCATTAAACGCATTGTGGCCTTGCGGGGCGATTTACCCTCGGGCATGCGCGACCCGGGCGATTTTCGCTACGCCAGCGAGTTAGTGGCGTTTATTCGGCAACACAGCGGCGATGGGTTTCATATTGAGGTGGCCGCGTACCCCGAATTTCATCCGCAATCACTGAATGCCAAAGCGGATTTACAGCACTTCAAACATAAAGTCGATGCGGGGGCAGATGGCGCCATCACGCAATATTTTTATTCCATCGAGGCCTACAGCCGCTTTGTGGATGACTGTGACAAGCGGCAAATTACGATCCCGATCGTGCCGGGCATTATGCCCATTAACAACTACACCCAGCTCGCGCGGTTTTCAGATGCTTGCGGTGCCGATTTACCCCGCTGGCTGAGAAAAAGGCTCGAGGCCTTTGGCGATGACATGGATAGCCTGCGGGCCTTCGGGCACGAGGTGGTGGTTAATCTCACGGCGGATTTGGTGCGTGTGGGCGCGCCTGGCTTGCATTTTTACACCATGAATCAGGCCGCGCCCATCATCGCCCTCTGCCAAGATGCCGGCGTACACCCCGCCTGAACCTGAGCCTGAAACTGCGCTTGAGCCGCTTAAATCCGGCACGTTGATGGCTTCAATGGTATTGTCATTTCGAGAGCACACACTCAAGATCAGTTTAATTGAGCCATTTCAAGGAGTCCGCCCCATGGGAACGTTTGCCATTGTTTTACTGATTTTAGCCGCCGTCACGATTTTTGCGGGCATCAAGCAAGTCCCGCAAGGCATGATGTACACCGTCGAACGGTTTGGTCGCTACACCAAAACCCTAGAGCCGGGCTTAAATATCATCCTGCCGTATATTGATCGCATTGGTCGAAAAATCAATGTGATGGAGCAAGTGCTCGATGTCGCCTCACAAGAAATCATCACCCGCGACAACGCCATGATTAAAGTCGATGGCGTGGTGTTTTTTCAAGTGTTGGATCCCGCGCGGGCCGCGTATGAAGTCCACATGCTCGATTACGCCATCTTAAATTTGGTCATCACCAATATTCGTAACGTCATGGGCTCGATGGATTTAGATGAAGTGCTGTCGCGCCGGGATGAAATCAATGCCCGCTTGCTGAGCGTCGTCGATGAAGCCACCTCGCCTTGGGGCACCAAAATTACCCGCATTGAGATTAAAGACATTACCCCGCCCTTTGATTTAATCGAAGCCATGGGCCGGCAAATGAAAGCAGAGCGGAACAAGCGCGCCTCCATCTTAGAGGCCGAGGGCGAGCGGCAATCGGCCATTTTAATGGCGGAAGGCGAAAAACAATCGCAAATCCTGAAAGCCGAAGGTGCCAAAGAAGCCGCATTCCGCGAGGCCGAAGCCCGCGAGCGGCTGGCTGAAGCCGAGGCCTACGCCACTAAATCCGTGAGTGAAGCCATCGCGGGCGGTAATGTACAAGCCATCAACTACTTTGTGGCGACTAAATATATCGAAGCGTTCCAATCGGTTGCCACCGCGCCGAATCAAAAAGTCATCATGCTGCCGATTGAAGCCAGCAGCATGCTGGGCTCACTGGAAGGCATTGCTGAATTGGCCAAAGAAGCCTTTAAAAAGCCAGCTTAATCTCAACGTAACATCGGGAACCGCTCATGCGCAAAATTTACTTCACGGCATTCATTTTATCGACCACGCTGGCGTTAGCCGCCTGCTCTGATGGCGCCCCCTCATCAAGCGATATTGAGCAAGCCTTAAAATCGGGCATGGCCAAAGCCATGGCTCAGGCCGGCACCCTAGGCGGCGGCGCACAAATTAGTGCGGCGATGGCCAAGGTTGAAATTAAATCGGTTAAAAACCTAGGCTGCAAAAAAGATGAAGCCGGTTCTGGGTTTAACTGCAATGTCGAAACCGAAGTCAACACGCCCTTTGCCGGCGCACAAAAAAGCACCCGCATGCTGCATCTCGTTAAAGGCAGCGATGGCTGGCAAATTGCACAATAAGCTTTTAGTTACCCACCGCATGGTACGCATCACATCATGATTCAATTTGATTATTGGGGTTGGTTCATCCTTGGCATTGTGTTGGCCGTCATTGAAATTCTGGCGCCATCTAGTTTCTTTTTGTGGATGGGCGGGGCGGCCATTCTGGTGGGTGGCATTGTCTTTTTGGTGCCGGATTTAATCTGGCCTATTCAGTTAAGTGTGTTTGCCGTGCTCTCGATTCTGGCTGTGCTCTTGGGGCGGCGCGTTTTTCGACCCAGCAAACAGGCCACAGATCACCCCACCCTAAACCGGCGGGGCGAGCAATATATTGGCCGGCATTTCACCCTCGAAGCCCCGATTGTTAACGGCATCGGCTGGGTTCGGGTGGGCGATTCTCGCTGGCGCGTGCTGGGGGAGGATCTACCGGTCGGCACCGTGGTTGAGGTAACCGGCATCGACAGCAGTAATTTTCTTGTCCGCCAAATCCCCCAATGAGTAACAACCAAGCGTGGATTAACCGCGATTTAGCGGTGCTGTGGCACCCCTGCACGCAAATGAAAGACCATGAAACCCTGCCGCCCATCCCCATTGCGCGGGGTGAGGGGGCGTGGCTTATCGATTTTGATGGCCGGCGCTATTTAGATGCCATCGGCTCGTGGTGGGTTAATTTATTTGGCCATGCTAACCCCATAATCAACGCACGCATCAAAGCCCAGCTCGACACCCTAGAGCACGTTATTTTGGCCGGATTTAGCCATGCGCCGGTGGTAGAGCTGGCCGAGCGCTTAGTGGCAATCACCCCGGCGTTGCTCACGCGGGTGTTTTTAACCGACAACGGTTCATCTGGTATTGAAGCCGCGCTCAAAATGAGCTTTCATTATTGGCGAAACACAGGTCAGCCCAACAAAACCCGTTTTATTGCCATCGAGGGCAGCTATCACGGTGAAACCCTCGGTGCGCTGGGTGTCGGCAATATCGCGATTTTCAGCGAAACCTACGCCCCCTTAATTAAACCCGCGCTCATTGCCCCCTCGCCCGACTGCCGCCAAGCCCTGCCTGATGAGCCCTGCGCCGCCGTAACCGAACGCGCATTGCTTGGCCTGCGCGCCTTGCTTGACCATCATGCCCATGACGTTGCCGCCCTGATTATCGAACCCTTAGTGCAATGCGCCGCCGGCATGCGCATGCATGAACCGGCTTATTTAGCCGGGGTACGGGCACTGTGCGATGAATTTAATATCCATTTAATTTTGGATGAAATCGCGGTCGGCTTTGGCCGAACCGGCACCTTATTTGCCTGCGAGCAAGCCGACATTACCCCAGATATATTGTGTTTATCGAAGGGCATTACTGGCGGCTATTTACCCCTGTGCGCGGTGCTCACCACCGAAACGCTGTATCAAGCGTTTTACTGCGAGGCACCCGCCAGCCGAGCGTTTTTGCACTCACACAGCTACACCGGTAACCCACTCGCTTGCGTGGCCGCACTCGCCACCCTCGATTTATTCGAGCAAAATCAAGTTATTGCAAGCAACCATGCTCGGTCAACCCTAATCGAAACCCTGCTGATCCCCCTGCGCCAGCATCCCCACCTCAAGCATGTGCGCCGCCAGGGCATGATTATCGCGATGGATTTATGCGCGTCCAATGGGCATCCGTTCCCCCGCAGCGAGCGCCGAGGCCAGCGCGCCTATCGCCATGCGCTGGATGCCGGCGTTCTGCTGCGCCCACTCGGCGACACGCTCTATTGGATGCCGCCCTACATCCTGACCGATAGCGAATGGCAGATGCTGGCAACCGCCACCCTCAATGCGGTCAACGCCGCAACGCGCGCGTAATTATGCGAGAACTGCGGGTCTATTTAGCCGGCCAATGGCAAAGCGGTGCGCACGTCGCTTTGCTGCCGGCGCAATTTAATTATCTCAAAAACGTGCTGCGCTTATCGGATGGCGAGCGCATCACGGTATTTAACGGGGCCAACCGCGTAGCCGAGGGCGTTGTTACCTTTGAAAAGCGCACCGGGCAAGTCACTTTAGGTGAAATTTTTGAGCGCAGTGTCGAATCCCCCCTATCAACCCACCTCATTCAAGCCATGGGCAAAGGCGAGAAAATGGATTGGGTCGTGCAAAAGGCGGTTGAGCTCGGGGTCACGCGCATCACCCCGATTACCACCCAGCGCAGCGTTGTCGAGCTCAAAGGCGAGCGTGCCGATAAGCGCCACAGCCGGTTTATCGACATTACCATCAGCGCATGCGAACAATCGGGGCGCAATTTTATCCCCACGATCGATCCCATCACCCCCCTTGCGCAGGCACTCACCCTATCCGCCAGCGCCGAACTCAAATGGATTTTGCACCCCCAAGTCACCGCAACACAAACGCACGCACCCGCCGCCGCCCCCCAGAGCGCCGCCGTGCTCATCGGCCCCGAGGGCGGGTTTACGGAGGCCGAACTCGCGGCCGCTGGCGATGCAGGTTTTACCCCCATCACGCTCGGCCCCCGCGTGCTGCGCACAGAAACAGCCCCGATCGTAGCCCTCACCGCCTTGCAACTGCGCTTTGGCGATTTTATCCCCCGCTAATTTCCTACGGCTGGCCTTTGGGATCTCTACCCGAAACCACCCAAGCGCAAAGCTAATAGTAACCATTTGCAATTACATGGATGCATCCATCAATAAAAATAATCGACTTCTTTTGCGCGCGCCGCACGTTACCCTAGCCAGCCTTAATTTCCCTCCTTAAAAATCACAATAGACTTGGGCAAACCAGTCGAGGAAACGCAGCATGATTCGTAACGTACTCGCCTTCATTGGTATTTTAGCGATAGCGGCAGGCGCTTATTTTTTTGCCGTTATGCCCGGCATGATACAAATTATGCCAGGCATGCTTAGCCCCGGCATGAAGCCGATTGTTGAAGTCATCAACAAAAACCCGCAAGGCTTAATGGCTGCCGCAGGCAACTTAGCCCCGGGCGCCGCCGATGAAACCGCCGTTATGCTGAACCGCTGGATAGCGAGCAAAGGCGAAATTGGCTACACCACAATTTGGGAGAAACAAGTACAACCCGGCCTAACGCTCGATGATGTGAAAGCGGCATTAGAATCGGTTGCCACCGAGCGCAATATCAAAGCGGTAGGCGATCTACCCCTTTCAGAAGAATTAAAGGCGCGCGGCATCGCTTCAGGCACCTTATTTATTGCCTCGTACTGCAACCCTGAAACCGCCCGCAAAATGATCGATTTTGCCCCCAGCATGGCGGCCTACCTGCCTTGCCGCATTGCCGTGTATCAAAAGGCCGATGGCACACTGTGGATTGCCACCCTCAATATGGACATGATGTTGAAAATGGGTCAATCGATGGGCAATAACGAAGATTTAATTAAATCAACCAAAGCCGTGCGAGACACCATGTGGGAAATGCTAGAGCGCGGGTCAAAAGGCGAAATTTAATCCGCCCACCTCAAGCCCGCTCGCCAAAAGCCCTGCTAAACGCAGGGTTTTTTATTGGGGCAATGGGGATAGGCCAAGAGTGGTTTTATGCCGCCAAGCCGCCCTGCATAGCAAACAAACCGCCACAATCCCTATACACAATCGCTCACCTGCGCCAAAATGGGCGTTTAATTTTGCACTCACTTGTGTGGCGCCATGAACTTACACGAATACCAAGCAAAAGCCCTGCTCTCAGGCTTTAATGTGCCGGTCGCAACCGGGCTTACCATCACGCATCCGGCGCAAGCGGCCGACGATCAACTCCCCCCCACGGTGGAGAATAAATGGGTCATTAAGGCGCAAATCCATAGTGGCGCGCGGGGCAAAGCCGGCGGTGTTCTTGTCGCCCATTCGCCCGATGAAGTTCGTGAAAAAGCCGCGCAACTACTGGGTAAAACGCTCGTCACCCATCAAACCGGGCCTGCGGGCTTACCCGTGCATCAATTATTGATTGAGCCGGCCAGCACCATTGCACGTGAACTGTATCTCGCCCTGACTATTGATCGTCAAGCCCAGCGGATCGCGGTTATTGCCTCAACTCATGGCGGCATGGACATCGAACAGGTTGCAGCAGATCACCCCAATGAAGTATTGCGCTTGCATATCAACCCCACGGTAGGCTTGATGGGCTACCAAGCGCGGCGTTTAGGGTTTGCCTTAGGCTTAACGGATGCGGCTTTAAAACAATTCCCCTCGGTTTTGCGCGGCGTGTACGATGCGTTTATCCGCCACGATGCCGATTTAATTGAAATCAACCCGTTAGCGATATTGAGTTCGGGTGATTTGTTGGCCGTTGATGCCAAAATTGCCCTCGATGGCAACGCCGCCTATCGCCAAAAAGCCTTATTTGCCGCGCGCGATGTAACCCAAGAAGACCCCACCGAAGTGGCCGCCCAAGCCAGCGGCTTAAATTACATTTCGCTATCCGGTGAAATCGCTTGCATGGTCAATGGGGCGGGCTTGGCCATGGCCACCATGGATTTAATTCAATCAGCCGGCGGCAGCCCTGCAAACTTCTTGGATGTGGGCGGGGGCACCTCCACCGAAAAAGTTGCGGCTGCGTTTAAGCTCATTCTCGCCAACCCGCGCGTTACCGCCATTTTAGTGAATATTTTTGGCGGCATTGTGCGCTGCGATCTCATTGCCAATGGCATTATTGCCGCCGCGCATGAAGTGGGGCTTACCCTGCCCACCGTGGTGCGTTTAGAGGGCACCAATGCGGCCGAAGGCCGGCGTTTGCTCGCCCAATCGGGTTTAAATTTAATTGCTGAAAACGATTTAGCCGCCGCCGCCGCGCGCGTGGTGCACCTATCGCACACCTCAAAAACCCAACCGGTACAGACCAAAGGAGTGGGCGCATGAGCATCCTAATCAACCAACAAACCCGCGTCATTTGCCAAGGGTTTACGGGCAAACAAGGCACATTCCACTCCGAGCAAGCCATAGCCTATGGCACCCATTTTGTGGGCGGCGTTACCCCCGGCAAAGGCGGCCAGCGCCATTTAGATCGCCCCGTGTTCGATACCGTGCACGATGCCGTGCGAGAAACCCACGCCACCGCCAGCATGATTTATGTACCCGCAGCTTTTGCCGCCGACGCAATTTTAGAGGCCGCCGATGCCGGCATTGAGGTCATCGCCTGCATCACCGAGGGTATTGCGGTGCTAGATATGCTCAACGTTAAAGCCGTGCTGGCTGCCGATTACCCCGAGGTACGGCTCATCGGCCCCAATTGCCCTGGGCTTATTACCCCGGGTGAATGCAAAATCGGCATCATGCCGGGCGCCATCCACTTGCCGGGCAAAATTGGCATTGTTTCGCGCTCGGGCACGCTGACCTATGAAGCGGTCGCGCAAACCACAGCGGCAGGCTTGGGACAAAGCACCTGTGTGGGCATCGGCGGCGACCCCATTCACGGCATGGATTTTATCGATTGCCTCGCGCTCTTTGCCGATGATGCCCAAACCCAAGCGGTGATTATGGTGGGTGAAATTGGCGGCAATGCCGAAGAAGAAGCCGCCCATTTTATCAAAGAGCAATTTAATAAACCCGTTGTGGCCTATATTGCCGGCGCCACCGCGCCAACCGGCAAGCGCATGGGGCACGCGGGCGCGGTAATCTCCGGCGGGCGCGGCAGTGCAGAGGATAAATTTCGAAGCTTAGCGGCCGCAGGCGTACATATCGTGCGCGACCCCACCACGATGGGGCGCGCCATGGCCGAACTTTTAGGCACAGCCCGCGTATGAACCATCCTGAGACTCAAGCAGGCTCCATTCGCATCGCACTGGCACAAATTAGCACGCAAGTGGGTAACTGCGTGGCTAACACCGATCGGGTGATTGAAATCATCCATCGCGCCAAGCAAGAGCTCAATGCGCGCGTCGTCGTATTTCCAGAGCTGACCCTCACAGGCTACCCCCCTGAAGATTTGCTCCTGCGGGCCGATTTTTTGGCTCAATGTACCGCGCAAATTGCCCGTATCGCAGAGGCTGCGCGCGAGGTTGCCGTCGTGATTGGCGCGCCCCAACGCCGCCCCAATTCCAATCAACTCATTAACGCCGCGCTGGTGCTGGATGGCGGCCGCGTGATTGCCCAATACGCCAAGCGCGCCTTACCCAATTACGGCGTTTTTGATGAAAAACGCTATTTTGTACCCGGTGATACCGCCTGCGTCGTCACCATCGACGGCGTCGCACTCGGTATCACCGTGTGTGAGGATATTTGGGAGCCCGAGCCCATTGCCGATGCCGTGGCCGCAGGCGCTAAAGTGATTTTAAGCTTGAATGCCTCCCCCTATCACCGCCATAAAACCCATGATCGCACCAAGGTCGTAGCCCAGCGCATCGAAGCCTCCGGCTGCCCGATTGTGTACGTGAATTTGGTAGGCGGGCAAGATGAATTGGTCTTTGATGGTCGCTCGTTTGTTGCCACGGGTGCGCATGTGGTTAGCGCGCTGCCCGCATTCAAAGAAGATTTAGGCTGGGTCGATATCGCAGCCGATGGGCAAATTACCGCGCATGGCGCCTCCCATCCCTGGCCACAGGGCGAGGCGGAGGTATACAGCGCACTCACCACCGGCATCCACGATTATGTGGGCAAAAATGGATTTAACGGCGTCGTGCTGGGGTTATCTGGCGGGATCGATTCAGCCTTGGTGCTCACGCTTGCGGTCGATGCACTGGGGGCCGACAACGTGCTTGCCGTGCGCATGCCCTCCCGCTACACCTCGCAGATGAGCCTAGATGATGCCGCAGCCCAATGCGCCACCTTGGGCGTGCGCTGTGAAACCCTATCCATTGAACCCGTATTTAATACCCTGCGCGACACCCTAAGCCCGCTTTTTGCCGGATTAGCGGAGGATGCCACCGAAGAAAATCTGCAAGCTCGGGCGCGCGGTGTGCTCTTAATGGCGCTATCCAACAAATTTGGCCGCATGCTGCTTACCACGGGCAATAAATCTGAAATGGCAGTGGGTTATGCCACCCTGTATGGCGATATGGCAGGGGGCTTTGCGCCGATTAAAGATGTACCCAAAACCTTGGTGTATGCCCTGGCACGCTGGCGCAATGCCAACCGCGCCACCGAGTTCTTACCCATTCCCACCCGCATCATTGAACGGGAACCCTCAGCCGAACTGCGTGCCGATCAGCGGGATTCCGACTCCCTACCCGCCTATGACGTGCTGGATGCCATCATCATCGCTTTTGTTGAAGAAGATCAGTCGGTTGCCGATATGGTTGCCGCCGGTATTGATGAGGCCATTGTGCGCCGCATCGTGCGGTTGATTTTAATTAACGAATATAAACGCCGCCAAGCCCCCCCGGGCATTCGTATTAGCCGCCGAGCCTTTGGCCGTGATCGCCGCTACCCGATTAGCTCGGGGTTTAAGCCCGATTAATGCCCAATTACGGTGTGGGCTCCCCCCTTTGGAAAAGGGGGGCTAGGGGGGATTTACAGGGTCTAGCAAGCCTCAAACCGCTCAAATCCCCCTCAGTCCCCCTTTTTCAAAGGGGGAAGCGCCCAAAAATTCCTTGCAGGCGGGCTTTTGCGTACGTTCTAATAAGCCAAATCAACGGCACCCATAAGCACAGGAATCAACTCATGGATTTACACGCATTATTGAACTTAGCCAACACCGCATTTGATAAAAATGGCGATGGCAAAGTGGACTTAAACGATCTAGCCGGTGCAATTGGCCCTTTGCTTAATAATGGCAAATCGCCCGAAGAGGCAAGCCAAAACAACCTGTTATCACTGGCATCGGGGTTGGATTTATCCGGCATCGTAACGCAGCTACAGCAAGGCGGCTTGAGCGCGGCGGTTTCATCGTGGTTAGGTGATGGTGCTAACGAGCCTGCCTCAGCAGACGCTCTGGTTAGTGCCTTGGGCCAAGATAAAATTGCCGCCTTCGCGGCGCGCATGGGCATAAGCCAAGCGCAGGCGTTAAGTGGGCTGCAAACCCTGCTGCCGCAGGTAATTGACCAATCCTCTCGCGGCGGCCAATTATTACCCACAGGCCAAGCCGGCTTAGGCAGCTTGCTTAGCGGGCTAGCAAGCAACTTTCTTAAACGTTAACAGCCGAACCTCGCAAAGCCCAAACCCGCTCAAGCGCGGGTTGTGCTTGTGGTTCAATCGGGCGGCGCATAACCCCGAATCGCCGCAATACCTTGGGCGCCGTGTGCGTGCGCCTCGGCCAAGCGCGCCTCACTCATGCCGCCCAACGCATAAGCCGGCAGGGCGGCCAAACGCGCTAAGGCAGCAAAACCCGCCCACCCCATGCCCTCGGCTTCAGGGTGGCTTGGGGTGGGCAATACGGGGGAAATCAGCACCGCATCAACGCCCAACTGATTGGCTCGCTCAATTTCCAATACATTATGCCCTGCCGTACTCACCCAGCGATTTTGCTTTTGCCAAGCTTGAACGGCTGCACACGTTGTCGTAAACAATCGCTCGCGATTCAAATGCACCCCATCGGCACCGCAGGCGGTCGCGGTGGCTAAATCGGCATTCACCCAAGCCATTACCCGTTCTGCCTGAACCACGGCAACCGCTCGCTGCCACTCAAGCGGGCTTAATTGACGCTGGGGGCGCAGCTGGATTAACGCGGCGTCTTTAAAATTCGCATGTAAGGTTTGCGCCATGTCATGCAAACCTGCCAGCCACGCCTCAAACCCCGCCGCACCGAATGCGCAAGGGGGGGTAATGGCCATGCGGGGCGGCAAGCAAAGCGCGGCGATCATCCCGCGATTGGCGGCAGGCAACTGCGCCATGATGGCCCGCGCCTGCGCGCGGTCAATCACAACCGGCATCACCGCTTGGCCTTCTCGGCCGTGGATGAGATTTTTTTCTTGCCCATGCCAAGCATCCACGCGATAAACCCAAAACCGCAAACGCTTTGGCTCGGCAGGCGGCACGGCGGGGTAAACCCAGGGAATTTCAATCAATAAGGTCGCTTGGGTGATGATAATGCCCAGCTCTTCTAATAGCTCACGCGCGACGGCTTGCAGCGGCGTTTCACCCATCACCACTTTGCCGCCGGGCAATGCCAGCATGCCGGCAAAATCACCCCCGCTGGGGCGGCGTTCAAGCCAATACTGATGACCACCGGCGGCATCAACACCGGCGGGAATGACCGCCAGTGCAATCTGGGTTTCGCTCATTTTAATGACTGTTTACGAGCGGTATTCCGCATTGATTTTGACATAATCATAAGAGAAGTCGCAGGTCCAGACCTGATCTTGCGCAGTGCCTCGCCCCAAGGTAATGCGCATCGTAATGTCCTCTAGCTTCATCACGGCCGCCGCGTTAGCTTCGATGTACTCGGGGTTACGCCCCCCGTGGCGCACAACCTCGACATCACCCAGCCATAAACCCACTCGGCTCACATCCAAATCGGTAATCCCCGCATAGCCGATGGCGGCTAAAATTCGCCCCAAATTGGGATCAGAAGCAAACAGGGCAGTTTTAACCAAGGGGCTATGGGCAATGGCTTTCCCAATTTGCACGCACTCGGCGGTAGTGCGCCCCTCTTCAACCAAAATGGTGACAAATTTGGTCGCCCCTTCGCCATCACGCGCCAGAGCCTGAGCCAAATACACCGCCACGCGCTTCACTGCGGCATATAAAGCTTGGTATGCCGCGCCATCAAGGGCATCAATCAACGGCGCATCGGCGCGGCCATTGGCCAGCAACATAAAGGAATCATTGGTTGAGGTATCCCCATCCACCGTCACCCGATTAAAGCTTTCATTGCACACCGTGCTTAACAAGGTGTGCAACACGGCCTGCGGCACGCGCGCATCAAGGCCGATATACCCCAGCATCGTCGCCATATTGGGGTGAATCATCCCCGAGCCTTTCGCAATGCCTGTCACGGTAACGGTTTGGCCATCGATGAGGCAGGTGGTTGATTGGCCTTTGGCTACGATGTCGGTCGTCATAATGGCGCCCGCTGCCCGCAGCCAATTATCTTCATGCAGGTTTTCAAGCGCCGCCGGAATGCCCGCCACAATGCGCTCCACCGGCAAGGGTTCCATAATGACACCGGTCGAAAACGGCAAAATTTGCTCTATCGCGCAGCCCAACTGCTCAGCCATCGCGGCGCAAACGGCTGTGGCGCGGGCCAAGCCATCTTCGCCGGTTACCGCATTGGCATTACCCGTGTTGATAATGAGCGCGCGCGGCACCAAACCCGTGGCTTGATTCTGCGCTAAAAACTGCCGACATAACTGCACCGGCGCTGCGCAAAATTTATTTTGGGTGAACACGCCCGCCACGGTGGCGGTAGAAGGCAGGGTAATTACCAGCACATCATCGCGATTGGCTTTGCGTACCCCCGCCTGCGCCACGCCCAAGGCGATCCCTGCAATGGGCTTTAATGAATCAGCAATGGGGGCGTGTAATCCAACCGGCATGGGAAACCTCTGTATCAAATTAATTAAAAATAGAAACGACCCCGAATTGAGGCCGTTTATCCAACCGGCGCCCTAACGATAACTTACCGTGGCGCCATGGCACCTAAGATGCCGAGCAGGTTATCGGAGGGTTTATCGTTAATGCTTAGGTGCCCATCTTTATAGACAAATTTGGTTTTAAGCAGGCCATTATCAAGAGAAACATACCCTTGCTGAATCAAAGTATCCAGTTGTGCATCATCTGCGGCTTGACCCGATTCATTAAGTGCCGCAATCAGCGCGGCACGCGGCACTGTGAAATCGCCGTTCATGCTAAGCAAATCAAGTAAGCCTGTCGGATTGCTCAAACCCTCGGCGCCATGCCCTGGGGGCAGCTCGGCAGAGAAATTAAGCACCACATCGCCTGCGGGCAAGGTAATACGCACGGGGTTCACTTCAAACTTAGGGCCACGATTCAAAAGGGCGGGTAGCTCACTGATCATGGTGGCGGTCATAGCCTGTGCCAGCTGAGTGGTATCGGTTACACCTTGCTTCTGCACCTGCTGCATTTGCAGATATAATTTTTCAATAGCGGGGGCATCCAAGCGCGATAAGCTGAAGCGGTAATGAAAATGACTCATGTCCCGCATGGCAATAGGCATATCCGGCAAATCAGCTTTATCGAGATCAAAACCCATCGTGAGGGCATAGTCATCATCGGTACGTTTTGAGTTCATGCTTAGGCTAAAACCTTGAAGATCGCCCTCCGTCCCTTTGGATGCCGATGCGATTTTAAGCGCCGCCTGGCTATCCCAAGCAATATTATGAGCACCCATCTGGCCATCGGCTATCAACTGAATTCCTTTTAACACCACCGGTGCATCGGAAGGCGCGGTGCTTTCTGGATTCTGCACAGAGAAATGATCGATGGCCATGCCATAATCAAAATGCCCGCTGCGCGCGGTATCGATCGTAATTTTCCCGCCGCTGAAATTCACCCCTTCAACCGATACTGGCGCGATAGTCCCTTGTGTGTGCGAATCGCCAAAAACGGTCAATGCCGTATTAAACACCACCGGTTCTTTGCCATTAAATAGCTTATCGATTTTAGGCTTAACATCGGCATCAGGCACCCAAACGCTGCGAATGGTGGCATAACTGCCATCCCAGCTGGGCACTTGGCTTATCTCTTGTTTGAAATGAATAACCAGATGCTCATCATCGGTATTAAGCGTGAGGCTTGAGGTGGCCGTTGAGGTCAAGTAACCGCGCTGAAAGGAATCCACCGACCACACTGCCCCCCCGCCCATGCCGGGCAAGGCCTTGATGCCCGATAGCTTATGCTCAATCAGAACGCCGGTCACATAAGGCGTTGCTGCCAACCCACCAACCACCACGACCGCAATTGCGACACCTAACTTGCCCATAACATCATCCTTTAGGTTATTTTATTCAAAAATTTTCATGTCTTAAGATGGCAATTGAACCCCAATCACACTAATTTGCCGTGACAGTGTTTGTATTTTTTACCCGAACCACACCAGCATAAATCGTTGCGACCGAGCTTCGGCTCAACCCGCACGGGCGCTGTGTCGGCGCCTGTGCGGGGCTCCTCTGCAAACTCTTCAACCGAATCATGGCGTAATTGCAATTGGCTTTCATCGAAATATTGCGCCTCGACTACCTCATCAAGCAGGTCATCGAGCACGGTTTCACCCGTGACAGGATTCGGCGCTATCGTAAGGCGACTAAGCACTTTAACCACATTCAAATTCAGCTCATCGAGCATTCGGCTGAACATCTCAAACGCTTCACGCTTGTATTCCTGCGTGGGGTTTTTTTGCGCATAGCCCCGCAAGCCAATGCTTTGGCGCAAATAATCCATGGCCGCCAGATGCTCTTTCCAGTGACTATCAAGCACTTGTAATAAAATTCCTTTTTCAAATTGCCGCAGGGAATCTGCGCCGACAATCGCTTCTTTAACGGAATAATCCTCTTCCAGCGTTGCCAGAATTTTTTCAAATAAGGTTTCTGCATGCAGATCCTTATCGCTCGCCAACCAGTCGGCGAGGGGCATTTCTTGGCCGAAATCTTCCGCTAAAACCTGGGTTAAGCCTGCGATATCCCACTGCTCTTCCAAAGCTTCGGCGGGGATGTATTTAGAGAACAATTCGGCCATGACCTCGCGGCGCATGGGCACAATAATGGCCGCTGTATCCGTCGTGGCCATCACCGCACGGCGTTGATCGTAAATCACTTTACGCTGCTCGTTTGCCACATTGTCGTAATCAAGCAAGTGTTTGCGTTGATCGAAATTATGCCCTTCGACTTTACGCTGGGCATTTTCAATGGCGCGCGTCACCCACGGGTGCTCAATGGCCTCGCCCTGCTGCATACCGAGTTTTTTCATCAGGCCGCCGACCCGATCAGAGGCAAAAACCCGCATGAGGTTATCCTCAAGCGAGAGGAAAAAGCGGGTAGAACCCGGATCACCTTGGCGCCCTGATCGGCCGCGCAGCTGGTTATCTACCCGCCGCGATTCGTGCCGCTCGGTGCCGATGACATGCAAGCCGCCAGCGGTAATCGCGGCATCATGGCGCTGCTGCCAGGCGGCCTTAACCTCGGCTTTGGCGCTTTCGGTAGCATCTGATCCCAGTGCCAGCTGCTCTTGCTCTAAATTACCACCCAGCATGATGTCGGTGCCCCGACCGGCCATATTGGTGGCAATCGTTACCGCGCCCGGGCGCCCCGCTTCCGCGATAATTTCCGCTTCGCGCTCATGCTGTTTAGCGTTGAGTACGTTATGCGGAATTTTTGCTTGGGTTAAGGCATTAGATACAATTTCGGAGGTTTCAATTGAGGCCGTACCCACTAGGGTGGGCTGGTTACGACCGCGCGCCGCCAGCACGTCTTTAACAATGGCTTCATATTTTTCAGCGGGCGTTAAAAACACCAAATCACCCAAATCACTGCGCTGAACGGCTCGATTAGTCGGAATTTGCACCACTTCTAAGTTATAAATTTCAGCAAACTCACGCGCTTCGGTATCGGCTGTGCCGGTCATGCCGGATAATTTGGTATACAACCGAAAGAAGTTTTGAAAGGTAATAGAGGCCAGCGTTTGGTTTTCCGGCTGAATGGGCAAGCCTTCTTTGGCCTCAACGGCTTGATGCAAGCCCTCAGACCAGCGGCGACCGGCTAAGGTGCGACCGGTGAACTCATCGACAATAATGACTTCGTTATCCCGCACAATATATTCCACATTGCGGCGATAAATGGAATGAGCGCGTAAGGCTGCATTTAAATGGCTGAGCAACATAATGTTGTGCGCGTCATAGAGCGACTCGCCTTCTTGGAGGAGTCCAATTTGGATAAGCAGGCTTTCAGCCCGCTCAAAGCCTTGCTCGGTTAAAAATACCTGCTTGTTTTTTTCGTCAACGGTAAAATCGCCCCGTTCCTCATCGGTGAGCGGCGGCTCATCGTCTTTAGGCTCTTCCCGCGCTTGCTTTTTAAGCTCGGGCATTAAGCCATTGATTTTCTGATAGGCCTCAGATGAATCCGCCGCCGGCCCTGAAATAATCAACGGCGTGCGGGCTTCATCAATCAGAATCGAATCCACTTCATCGACAATCGCGTACACGAGTTCCCGCTGCATTACGTTATCTTGATTAAACGCCATGTTATCGCGCAGATAATCGAACCCCAGCTCGTTGTTGGTGGCATAGGTAACATCGCAGCGATACGCATCAAACTTCGCGCGGGTATCCATATTGGGCACCACAATGCCAATAGATAACCCGAGCGCGTTGTAGAGCCGCCCCATCCACTCGGCATCCCGCCTCGCTAGGTAATCGTTTACCGTCACCACATGCACGCCCTGACGGGTAAGCGCATTTAAATAAACGGCTAAGGTGGCCACTAAGGTTTTACCCTCACCGGTGCGCATCTCAGAAATTTTACCCATGTGCAAAGCCATGCCGCCGATGAGCTGCACATCAAAATGGCGCATGCCCAGCACCCGTTGGCTCATCTCGCGACAAACGGCAAAGGCCTCCGGCAGCAGCTGATCAAGCGTTTCGCCCTTTTGCCAGCGCTGATGGAATTCATCGGTTTTAGCACGCAGTGCCACGTCATCCAACGCCTGCATAGCAGCCTCAAGCGCATTGATTTGCGCCACAGAACGCCCCATTTGCTTGATTATGCGGTCGTTACGGGTGCCAAAAATCTTTCGGACAAAACTTGCGATCATGAACAAAACTTTCCGTTGAAGTGGGTAAATTAAGGGCACGCAAACACGCCATGCTCAAAACGCGAGACCCGAGCTTGCGCCCGAATCACCGAAAAATAGCATGGAATGGTACGGCAGATGCCGCCCAATTGGTAGGGAGGCGCAGGACTTTTCCTGCGGCCGCTTGCCTGCGCGCGCAAGCAAATCGCCCTAAACTATCGTTCAAGGTCGTAGACTAGCCCAAATTAATGACAAGAGGCAGAACAATCCGCCATGAAACCCACCCGCTATAACGCCATAAAACCGTTTGCAGAACGCGCGGGGCAAATACGCATGTTCGATTACCTATTGCATGAAGTGGCGCCAAAAAACCTATTAGGCCAGGTGTATGTGCTTAATGTCCGCGCGGGGGTTTTGGTGCTCGCCGTACACCACGCGGCAATTGCGACTCAAATTCGCTTCCAGGCACCGACGTGGTTAGCCCAGCTCAACATAAAAGCCCAGCAAGCCCCGGGGCTCCCGTTCATTGAGTCGATTGAAACGCGGATTGTAACCCCAGCCATTAAAACCCAAACGCCCAAAATTCATCGGGTGCTGGGCGCCGGCACACGGGAATTGCTGCGGGAGATGGCCGCGCAGGAAGAAAATGCGCCGCTGGCACGCACCCTACGCAAATTGGCTCAGTTGGGAGAAAAGCCTCTTGATGAACCGCCCGGCCAATAAAAAACCCGCGCAAAAAATTACGCGGGCGGCCAGAGGGCTGCGGCCATCAAACGGCACAATTGAATTTAATCTGCCGCGTGCGCCACCGGTCGTGCAAAGGTCACCGGGGGCAACTCTTCGCGCTCAAATGTGATGCGCTCAAACGCATCGGGCTGGGCTAGCAGCGATCTGAGCAACTGATTATTGAGATAGTGACCCGATTTGTGGCCGGTAAAAGCCCCAATCACGCTGCACCCGAGCAAATACAAATCCCCAATGGCATCCAGAATTTTGTGTTTTACAAATTCATCGCCATAACGCAAGCCATCTTCATTCAAAATATGAGAATCACCGACAACGATTGCGTTATCGACGCTGCCACCGAGCGCCAAATTGCGTTTACGCATCATTTCCAAATCACGCATAAAACCGAAGGTACGCGCCCGTGCCACTTCTTTGACGAAGGTGGTTGAAGAGAAATCAATTTCTGCCAAGCGCGCAGAGTCTTCCAAGGCAGGATGGTTAAAATCAATCGACATCGCCACCCGAAAACCATCGTGCGGATCAAAGCGCACCCACCGATCGCCATCAATCACTTCAACCGATTTCAATATCCGAATGAATTGCTTGGGCGAGTCTTGCTCCTCAATGCCGGCCGACTGAATCAAAAATACAAATGGGCTAGCGCTCCCATCCATAATGGGCATTTCAGGGCCATCAATTTCCACATGGCAATTGTCGATCCCAAGCCCGGCAAGTGCCGACATGAGATGCTCAACCGTGGATATTTTAACGCCGTCTTTAATTAAGGTGGTTGAAAGCTGCGTTTCGCCCACACTAAAGGCATGCCCGACAATATTCAGCGGTTCGGCTAAATCGACCCGATGAAACATAATGCCGGTATCCGGCGCGGCCGGGCGAAGCGTGAGCCGAACCTGCTCGCCGGTATGCAAGCCGATGCCTGTGGCTCTGATGCTATTTCTTAATGTGCGCTGATGGATCAAGGTGCTGCCCCATGACAAAATTATGTCGGGATTATCGCACGGACAAGCTCGGACATGAATGCTTGAATTTGTTAATGCCTTAAAAATAAGGTTAATGAATAAAAACATTGTGTGACAGGGTATGCTCAGCTCAAAATTTAAGCCAAAAAAAGCCCCCATTCAATCGCTATCGAATGGGGGCAGATTTAAGCGTTTTTATCTAAACGAGCAGTCGATTGAGCCGCAGCACAAAATCGGCTGCCTCAGTTAAATGACCGCCTTCAGCCAGCGTCGCTTGCCCGAGCAATACGCGGGCAATATCCTCAAACCGCGCCTCGTCTGATTCTGCCTCAGCCCGCTGCAACAACGGATGCTGCGGATTAATTTCTAAAATCGGCTTAACCGTTGGCGCTGCTTGGCCGGCCTCTTTGAGCAATCGCTGCAAGTGCAGGCTCATTTCTTCTTCCGTGGTTACTAAACACGCGGGCGAATCCACGAGACGTTTTGATACCCGCACATCATCCACAAGCTCGGTTAAAACCTTTTTCAAACGCTCAACCAAGGCACTTTGCGCCTCTTTGGCATCTGGCGTTGATTCTTCGGCGGCATCATCAAGCGAAACCTCGGCCCGCGTCACTGATTTCAGTTTTTTGCCTGAAAACTCGGTGAGTTGCGACATTAGCCACTCATCAATCCGATCCGACAGCAACAAGACCTCGATGCCTTTCTTGCGGAAAATCTCTAAATGCGGCGATGCCAAAGCCGCAGCATAGGAATCGGCAATGATGTAGTAAATCTCCTCTTGGCCTTCAGGCAAACGATCAATCGCATCCTTAAAGCTCACCGAGGGCGTATCGTTTCCGGTGTGCGTTGAAGCGAACCGCAATAAACCCGCAATTTGTTCGCGGTTAGCAAAATCTTCACCCACGCCTTCTTTTAATACTTGACCAAACGTACCCCAGAATTTCGCGTATTTTTCTGGCTCGTTGGCCGCCATCTGCTCCAGCATGCCGAGAATACGCTTCACCGAGCCTTGGCGGATGGTGTCCAGCACGCGGTTCGATTGCAAAATTTCGCGCGATACATTCAAAGGCAAATCAGCTGAATCAATCACCCCGCGCACAAAGCGCAGGTAGCGGGGCATGAGCTTTTCGGCATCATCCATAATAAATACGCGTTTTACATACAGCTTGATGCCTTGCTTGGTTTCGCGATCCCACAAATCAAACGGGGCTCGCGCCGGCAAATAAAGCAAAGACGTGTATTCCGTTTTGCCCTCAACCCGATTATGCGACCACGCCAAAGGCGCCTCCCAATCATGGCCTACGTGCTTATAAAACTCGGTGTATTCCTCATCGCTGATGGCCGATTTTGGCCGCACCCACAACGCGGTCGCATCGTTAATCCGCTCCCAGCTGGGCACTTCAGGCGCGGCGGCTTCTTCATCATCCATCGCCGGGCTTGGCGCTTTAACCATCTCGATAGGAAAGGTAATGTGATCAGAATATTTTCGGATGACCGACCGCAAGCGCCAATCATCGGCAAAGTCGGCATGGTCTTCGCGCAGTTTTAAAACAATACTGGTGCCGCGTTCAGCCGAATCAACGGTTTCTAGCGCGTACTCACCCTCACCGCGTGACGTCCAGCGCACCCCGTGCTCTGACCCCATACCGGCGCGACGTGTCGTTAAAACGACCTCTTCGGCCACAATAAAAGCTGAGTAAAACCCCACGCCAAACTGACCAATTTGCGATAAATCTTTGGCTTGATCTTGCCCCAGTTTTTGGATAAAGGCTTTGGTGCCGGATCGCGCAATGGTGCCGATGTTTTCAATCACTTCATCGCGATTCATCCCGATCCCGTTATCGCTAATCGTGACCGTTTTGGCCGCCGCATCAAAACTGACTCGAATCCGTAGCGTCTCATCGCCTTCATACAGCGCATCGTCCGACACCGCCTCGAAACGCAATTTGTCGCAGGCATCCGACGCATTGGAAACCAATTCCCGCAAAAAAATTTCAGGATTGGAATACAACGAATGGATCATGAGCTGTAACAGCTCTTTAACTTCGGTTTGGAACCCTCGAATTTCTGGCTGACTCATAGCGCTTGCGCCTCCCGCATAAAAATAAAGTCAAAAAAAACCCCATGGGTCTTATGGACACACGGGGTTTTTTCAAGGGTTGGCGCTTAATTGATTCCAAAAACCGGCAATAACCGACCTGGAATAATAAAATTAACCCAGTTTTTCGCGAATACGCGCTTTCTTGCCGGTTAAACCCCGCAAGAAGTACAGCTTGGCACGACGCACATCACCGCGACGCTTCACTTCGATTGAACCAATCGCGGTGCTATAAGTTTGGAACACGCGCTCCAAGCCTTCACCATTCGAAATTTTACGCACCGTAAACGCAGAGTTGATGCCCCGGTTGCGCTTGGCGATGACGACCCCTTCAAAGGCCTGCAAGCGCTCACGGTCACCCTCTTTTACTTTAACTTGGACAACAACCGTATCGCCCGGACCGAAGACCGGAATCGCACGGTTCATTTGCTCCGCTTCGAGCGCTTGAATGATCTTACTCATCACTTAACCTACCTAACTTTTCAATCGTTTCGGCAGCATGCTGCCATTCTGCCGTCAATAATGCCCGGGCTCGATCATCAAGCCCGTGCTCATAAAAAAGATCCGGCCTTGCGCGCGCCGTACCCGATAACCGTTGCTGCAATCGCCACTCATCAATGGCGCGGTGATTCCCCGATCGCAATACCAGCGGCACATCTGCCCCCTGCCATCGCTCGGGGCGCGTGTAATGGGGGTGATCGAGCAAATCCGTTTCAAAGGAATCTTGCACCACCGATTGCGCGTCCCCTAACACACCCGGCAAGCGACGCGCGATAGCATCAATAACCACCATCGCACCGAGCTCACCCCCCGATAACACATAATCGCCAATCGATACTTGCTCATCGATCAGCGCATCCACAATCCGCTGATCAATGCCCTCGTACCGACCGCAAACTAAAATCAAGCCGGGCATGGCCGCCAAGGCCTGGACCTTAGCCCGATTTAAGCGCGCACCTTGTGGCGACATTAACACCACATGCGCATCGGGCACGGCGGCTCTCGCCGAGGCAATCGCCAAGGACAACGTCTCAGCAATCATTAACATACCCGGCCCACCCCCAAAGGGGCGATCATCAACCGTGCGATGGCGATTGGTCGCAAACTCACGCGGTGATACGCAACTGAGCGCCAGCGCGCCTTGCTCAATCGCCACGCGCGGAATACCACTGATGCCGACAGCCCCCACCAACTCAGGGAATAGCGTTACAACACAGATGTTCATAACGCCAGTCGCACAGCGCGCACGCTAAAATTCCGGATCCCAATCCACGGTAATCACACGCTGGGTTAGATCAATCGAAATCAAAACCGCATCCGGAATAAATGGAATGAGGCGCTCGCGCTTTTCCCCTTCGGTACTTTGCACAACCAATACATCATTCGCGCCCGTTTCAATTAACTCGTGCACCGTGCCAAACACCTGACCGGACAGGTGAATCACTTGGCATCCGATCAGATCGCGCCAGTAATATTCGCCTTCAGCCGCCTTAGGGATGGCTTGTGCCGACACCCAAATCTGAGACCCGGTTAAGGCCTCGGCCTGAGTTCGGTTATCGACACCCGCTAATTTAGCCACCAAGCCATTACTCTGGCTGGCAAAAGCACTCACTTTCACCCAATCGCCACGCAAAGATACGGGGGTTTTACCCTCGTCTACCGGGGGCGCAACAAACCACTCTCGATACTGGGTAATGCCTTCAATTGGTCGCGTATAGGCGGTAATCCAGCACCAGCCTTTAATCCCAAACGCGCGCCCAAATGTGCCGACCACGACCGATTCGGCAGGATTGGGCGGAGTTTTCACAATAAATTAAGCCGCAACGACTTGTTTGCTGCTTTCACGCATTAATGCTGCAACCCGATCGCTCGGTTGGGCGCCTTGGCTAACCCAATGCTGCAAGCGCTCGGTGTTAATTTGCAAACGCACTTCGGCGCCCCGTGCAACCGGATTAAAAAACCCGACGCGCTCAATGTAGGCACCACTATCACGCGCAATGCGCTTATCGGTCACGACTAAATGATAGAACGGGCGCTTCTTGGCGCCGGTGCGGGCTAAACGGATTGATACCATGGGTCAAATTATCCTGTGTTTCGGTGCGGGGTATTTTACAGTACGTAAAACCCACCGCGCCTTTCAAAATTCAAGGCGCATGATTTTACTTAAGTTTTCAAAAAAATAAAGTAGTGCGTGAAAAAAAACCTAAATCTGCGGGCCAGACGAGGTCAATCAGGCCGGCCATCGCCTTAACCGTCGTAGGGGTCACGCAGCACAATCGTCTCATCGCGGTCGGGGCCTGTGGAGATAATATCAACGGGAACGCCTACCAAGGCTTCGATCCGCTCAATATAACGACGCGCCGCCTGCGGTAACTTGTCCAGTTCACGAATCCCTACGGTAGAGCCAGGCCATCCGGCAATTTCTTCATACACAGGCACGCAACGCGCGTAGGTTTCTGCGCTTAAGGGCGCCGTTTGCAGGGGCTGCCCATCAATTTCATAGCCAACACAAATCTGGATTCGATCAAGACCATCAAGCACATCAAGTTTGGTCAGGCAAATACCCGAAATACTATTAATTTCAACGGCTCGGCGTAAAGCCACGGCATCAAACCAGCCGCAGCGGCGCGCGCGACCGGTCGTTGCCCCCACTTCATGCCCCTTAACAGCCAAATGCGTGCCGACGTCATCATCAAGCTCGGTGGGGAATGGCCCGCCACCCACACGTGTGGTGTAGGCCTTGGTGATGCCCAGCACATAATCAAGATCTAAGGGGCCAACGCCCGTACCTGTGCTCGCGCCACCCGCCGTTGTGTTCGATGAGGTGACGTAGGGGTAGGTGCCATGATCGACATCCAACAAGGTGCCCTGTGCGCCTTCAAACATGAGGTTTGCACCCTGCCGGCGTAAATTCATGAGTCGGTTAGGCACATCACCCACCATGGGGGCTAGAAGCTCTGCCTGCCCGAGCACCTGATCGAGTACTTGCTGAAAATCGACGGGCGTGGTGTTGAAGTAGTTGCGCAAGACAAAATTATGGAAATCCAACACCTCGCCCAATTTAGAGGCCAAGCGCTCGCGGTGGAAAATGTCTTCTAGGCGAATCGCGCGGCGAGCCACTTTATCTTCATAAGCAGGCCCAATACCGCGACCGGTCGTGCCAATTTTGGCGGCGCCCCGCGCCAGTTCTCGCGCCTGATCTAACGCCACATGGTACGACAAGATTAACGGGCAGGCCTCTGAGAGCATTAATCGCTCCCGTGCGGGCACGCCTTGCGCTTCCAATTGCGTCATCTCTTTAATGAGCGCGTCCGGGGAGAGCACAACCCCGTTGCCAATAAGGCATTGAACGTTTTCTCGCAGAACCCCTGACGGAATCAGGTGCAAAACCGTTTTCTTACCGCCAATCACCAAGGTGTGGCCGGCATTATGCCCACCCTGAAACCGCGCCACGGCTTGCGCACGCTCGGTGAGCAAATCAACAATCTTGCCTTTACCTTCATCGCCCCATTGTGAGCCGAGAATTACAACACTTTTACCCATGATTGGTATCACCCATTAACTGCCATAAATTTTCGCCGCCCGCCGCTTGCCGCACTAACTGGGGCACTGTAGCCGGTAGGGCTTGTGTGGTCATCACCACGCGCTGACCCCGGGCGCGCAGCCGTTCAACCGCTAAAAGCAGCTCGGCATCGGCATAGTCTGCAGGCGCAAAAATTGTGGCTGCGCTCTGGGCTTGTGCTTGATAAAAACGCAGTAACGCCCGCAGGTCGGTTGAAAAGCCGGTTGCGGGTCGGGCGCGACCAAACGCCTCGCCAATGTCATCATATCGACCACCGCGAGCAATCTCGCGGCCAACGCCTTGGGCGTAAGCTGCAAACACCAAACCGGTTTGATAGTGATAACCGTGGAGTTCGGATAAATCAATCAGCACCGATACCTGCGGGAAATTTTGCTCAATCACGACCGCGATTTTTTGCAAACGATCCAATGCTCGGCGCATTGAAGGGTTCATGACACCAGCCAACACCTGATCGGCTTGCGCCAGCACCGCGCCCCAAGCCCCATTTAAGCGACTCAACGCCATCAGGGCATCGAGCACCGCCGGCGTGAGTGCGCGCCCGGTTAACAGCGCTTGAAGATCGGCGTTTGATTTTCGTTGCAAGGCATCACGCGCTATTTCTTCATCGTGTGCATTTAAGCCGGCCTGCTCGGCCAGCGAACCGAAGACATCCACATGGCCTAAATCGAGCACGATGGGTTCTATCCCTGCGATTTTCAGGGTATTTAACATCAAGCTGATAATTTCTAAATCGCCTTCAACCGCCGCCACACCATACAGCTCAGCCCCTACTTGCATGGGGGTTCTGCTGCCGCCCAAACCATCTGGCCGCGCGCGCACCACGGTACCGAGGTAGCACAACCGACGCTCCGTGGTGGGCGCCATGCTATGGGCATCAATTCGGGCGATTTGCGGCGTCATATCCGCACGCAAACCCAGCTGGCGCCCCGTTAAACCATCGGTCATCTGCAAGGTATCCAGCGCGAGATCCTCGCCTGCCCCCACCAACAGGGAATCCACAAACTCGACCAAGGGCGGAATCACCAAATCGTAACCGGCTCCGTGAAACTGGTTCAACACGGCGGTGCGCAATTGTTCAACCCGAGCGGCTTGTTCCGGTAGCAACTCATCGATGCCGGCCGGTAACGCCCAACGCGATAACTTGTGCGACATATATTTTCCTAAATTCCTAGCCCGAAAACTCGGGTAAGCCTGGTTTAAATTGAGCGGCGCTAAAACACCCGCCACAAAAAATCCAAGACGAGCCACAGGCTCGCTTGGATAAAATCATCCCAATTAGCGCGAGAAATAAACGAGCGCCGCCCCCACACAAAGCGCCACTAAAGCCACCGCGCGCAAGGCTTTATCGGGTGTTTGCGCCATCTGCATCATGGCTTGGCGGTACCCTTTGGGGCTAATAAATGGGAGCATCGCCTCAATAATTAACACTAACCCGAGCACCTTGAGCCATTGACCATCCATTGTTCAACCGCAGCCCCGTGCGGATTTAAGGCTTGCTACTGGCATCGCTTGGTGCACGAAAATATCGGAAAAACGGGCTGGCCGGATTCATAACGAACGTGCTACCGCCTTGATCGAAGGCTTGTTTGTAGGCATCTAGGCTGCGATAGAACTCGAAGAATTTAGGGTCTTGGCCGTAGGCTTTAGCATAAGTCGCAGCGGCAGCGGCATCCCCTGCACCCCGAATTTCGGCGGCTTGGCGATTGGCTTCTGCCAAAATCACATCACGCTGACGATCCGCATCGGAGGTGATTTTTTTAGCTTGCTCCTCACCGCGTGAGCGGATGGATTGCGCCACCGCAAACCGTTCTTTTTCCATTCGCGCATAAACCGATTTGCGCACTTCTTGGGGCAGCTCGATTTGCATGATGCGCACATCGCTGATTTTAATCCCTAAGCCTTGCATATCGCGGTTGGTGGTTTCGATCACGTTGCGCATAAACTGATCTCGATCACCCGACACCACTTCATTCACGGTACGACTCGAAATTTGGCTTTTCATCGCGTCCCGCACGATTTGATCCATCCGATTCATGGCAATACGCTCATCGCCTCGGGTCGCCCTATAAAAATCAGCGGCATTCACGATCTGCCACTTGATGTAGTAGTCCACCACCAGATTTTTCTTTTCGCTAGTGAGAAACCGCTCCGGCTGCGAGGTCATCGTTAAAACCCGCTTATCAAACAATTTAACCGTGTTGATAAAGGGCAATTTGAAATGCAAGCCCGGGTTGAAGTTATCTTTAATAATTTCACCCAAACGAAATTCCAAAGCAGTTTGGTACTGTTTAACTTGGAACGTCGCGGTGGCGAGCAAAAAAACAACCAACGCAATAACAGGCAAAACTACCCGATTAATTAGGTTCATGGGGCATTCCTCGTGCGTAAATCACTGCGGTTGTCGCTGGTTACACTGCCGCGCGCGCCGGCCGCATCCGATAAGCTGGGCGTGGCAGGTAAAGGCAGAGACAGGGGATCAAGCGGTGTTTTGGCTGCCGGCGCTGCGCGCTGATCGCCACCTAACGGCAGATAAAACACATTACTCGATTGACCCGAATCAATCACAACGCTCTTATTTTTCGCCAATACGCCCGCCACCGTATCAAGATACATGCGCTCTCGGGTTAAATCGGGCGCCATTTGATAGGATTTTAAAAGCTGGGTAAACCGCGAGGCCTCACCCAAGGCCAAATTGGTGATTTTGGATTCATAACCTTTGGCTTGCTCATCAATTTGAGCCGCCTCGCCGCGAGCCTGCGGGATGATTTTGTTTGAATAAGCCGAGGCTTCACTGATGTAGCGCTGCTCATCTTCACGCGCGCGGATCGCATCTTCAAACGCGGGCTGAACGGCTTCGGGTGGTTGCACGTCTTGCAAGTTTACCGACTGCACTTTAAGACCGGTATCGTAGCCGTTTAACATTTCTTGCATGCGATCTCGCACGAGGCTTGCGATTTCGGTACGGCCATCGGTGAGGACGTTGTCCATTTTCTTGGAGCCAATCACTTCACGAATCGCGCTTTGCATCACATCCGATAAGGTGCCATCCGGGTCGCGCACATTGAATAAATATTTGACCGGATCGGCAATGACGAACTGGCTACCGATGCGAACCTCAACAATGTTTTCATCATTGGTGAGCGCAGACATTTTCAGCTGTTTATCGCGGAACTCATCGACGTTGACCTTAATAACCGACCCAATCGGGTACGGCAAATGCCAGTGTGGGCCTGCGGTTGTGGTATCGGTGTATTTACCAAACTGTAATTCAATGCCGCGTTGGCCGGCATCAATGGTGTAAATACCCGAGAGCAACCATACGCCAACCAGCAAAGCACCCACCACGGCGATACCTTTTGCGCCGCCAGCGCCCCCCATGGCACCGCCAAATTTTTTCTGCAAGCGGTTAATGGCCTCGTCAATATTTGGCGGTTTGCCGCTGCGGCGTGGATTAGACCAAGGATCCTGATCTTTTCCACCACCACCGGGTTCGTTCCAAGCCATGCGTATTTACTCCGAGAGATTGGGCACTGTCGCTGTGCGTTGTGACAAAATGAGAATTCAAAATGACGCATAAGTTTAGTGATGGTGTCATCAAGTCGCAAGTTAATTGGCTAATTTCTTCGCGGGCGCACGAGCCAATCAATCAACGAGGCAACCAACGAGGCAACTAGCCATGAAGCTAGCCAGAAAACTAGCTAGGCAACTCATGAGCCTCGCTAAGTTGGTGCGCTTGTAACTCGGGATGATGCTTTTGCCATTGGGATAAGCGCGCGGGGGTCAGCCTTAACTGCATTTGCCAACCGGGCGCTGCCCCATCCGCATCTTGCCAGGCTTCAGAGCACACAGAACCTTCGTCGATAAGCCGCGCACGCACGCCCCCTAAGGTGGCCGGCAGGAATACAGTCACGTTGATTCGCGTGGGGCTTAAGCGCGCCAGAAGTGCTTGGCGCAACTCGGCAATCCCAGCGCCTGTATGGGCAGAAACCCAGACGCGTTCAATCTCGCCGGCTTCGTTGTAATCGATTTGCGGCGTGCGGCCGTCGATTTGATCAATTTTATTCATCACCGTGAGCCGGGGCAGGCGATCGGCGCCGATTTCTTTGAGCACCACGTCCACATCGGCCATTTGCCGATCTCGCTCATCGCTTGCGGCGTCCACCACATGAATTAATAAATCAGCCTCCAGCGTTTCCTCTAAGGTTGAGCGAAATGCGGTGACCAATTCGGTGGGCAGGTGGCGAATAAAGCCGACGGTATCGGCCAGCACTAAGGGCTGATTCGGGGCAAGCTCCATCCGCCGCAGCGTTGTATCCAAGGTGGCAAATAGCTGATCGGCGGCGAAGGTATCGGCCGAGGTTAAGGCATTGAATAAAGTGGACTTTCCGGCATTGGTGTACCCAACCAAGGAGACTAAGGGCACCTCGGAGCGCTGCCGGCCTTTGCGGCCTTCTAGGCGTTGGCGACGCACTTTAGCGATGCGTTCTTGCAGCTGTTTGATGCGATCGTGAATGAGGCGGCGATCCAACTCTAACTGGGTCTCACCAGGGCCTCGCAAACCGATGGCGCCGCCTCGCTGGCTATCAAGATGCGTCCACCCGCGAATTAAGCGGGTCGATAAATGCTTGAGCTGGGCGAGCTCAACCTGCAATTTGCCTTCATGCGAGCGGGCGCGCTGCGAGAAAATATCGAGAATAAGGCCGGTGCGATCGAGCACGCGGCATTCCAATAATTTTTCGAGATTACGCTCTTGCGAGGGCGAAAGCTGGGCGTTCACTACCACCAAATCGGCCTCGGTGCGTTGCACCATCTCGGCTAACTCTTGCGCCTTGCCTTTGCCGATGTATAAGCGCGGATCGGGCGCTTCACGGCTGGCAAGGCACACATCCAGAATGCTGGCGCCGGCTGAGTCTACTAAATCACGAAATTCATCGAGATCTTCCGCTCGGCTGGCCTGCCGGGAAACCACATGCAGCAAAACCGCGCGTTCGCCGCCTTCGTGGCGTTCAAAAAATTGCATTAAAGGCCTTCATCTCCCGATGGCTCATTTTTGGCGAAGCCTTCGTCGTCAAAATCAAATTGAATTTCACGCGTGGGCACGATGGTGCTGATGGCATGTTTGTACACCAATTGGCTGACATTATTTTTGAGCAACACCACAAAATTATCGAATGAATCAATTTGCCCTTGCAATTTAATGCCATTGCGCAGGTAGATCGATACCGGCACATGCTCGCGCCGCAGGGCGTTTAAATAAGGTTCTTGGAGTGACTGGGCTTTTGCCATGATTATGTTCCTAAATATCGTTGGCCGCTTCCGTTGCGGGGTTTGTTTTAAAATCCACGGGGGAATTAGCGTATCACGCCGAAGGGAGAAATTACGCCTAAGAAATCGTAACCGGCGGGGGGTTCTTTAAAATCTGCGAATGGCTTCAGATTGAGGGTTGGCCGCTGAGTTCCGCTGATTGGATAATTTCTGCCATCTCGGCCATAAGATTCGTGCGGTGCTCGGTGGGGAAAAAGCGGGTGTTGGTTTGGCTGCGCATCCAGGTGATTTGGCGTTTGGCTAATTGCCGCGTGGCGGTAATCGCCAATTCGCGCATCGTGGAGGCATCGGTTTGTCCGTCTAAATAATCCCACACTTGCCGGTACCCCACCGCGCGAATGGCGGGCAGAGCGGGATGCAAATCCCCGCGCGCACGCAAAGCGGCGACTTCGTCGATCAAACCGTCGGCCAGCATGGCATCAAACCGCTGGGCCATCGCGGTGCGCGCATGTGCCCGCGAGGAAGGCCATAGCCCAAACCGGTGCACCGTTTGGCCATTTAAGGGCGAGATGGGCGGGTTTTCTTGCTGCCATTGGCTCAATGAACGCCCCGTGGCGCGGTACACCTCGAGCGCCCGGCCAATACGCTGCGGATCATTGGGGTGGACACGCGCGGCCACAATGGGGTCGATTGCTTGCAATTGGGCGTGCAAAGCCGGCCAACCAAGCCGCTGCGCTTCGCTCGTGACCGCTTCTCGCAGGGCGGGGTCACTCGCGGGCAACTCAGATAACCCGTCCAGCAAGGCCTGAAAATACATCATGGTGCCGCCGACCAGCAAGGGCACGCAACCATCCGCCTGCGCTGCGGCAATAGCCGCCAGCGCATCATCGCAAAACGCCCGCACGCAATAAGGTTCCAGCGGATCACAAATATCCACTAAAGCATGCGGAAATTGCGCCAACACATCAGCCTCAGGCTTGGCCGTGCCGATGTTCATGCCGCGATAAACCATCACCGAATCAACACTAATAATGCGCACGGGATAGTGCGCCGCCAACTCAAGTGCGACGGCGGTTTTGCCTGAAGCCGTGGGCCCCAATAAGGCCAGAATGGGCTGCGATGCTTTTAAGCCTGCGCTCATTATTGCCCCCGCATAAAAAGCCGATCCAGATCGGTCATCGAGAGCTGCCGCCAAGTGGGCCGGCCATGGTTGCATTGATCGGCGCGCTCGGTGCGCTCCATATCGCGCAGCAACGCATCCATCTCCGGGCGGGTAAGAATGCGATTGGCCCGCACCGAGCCATGACAGGCCATTCGCGACAACACGGCGTTGATCGGCTCAGCCTGCATTGGCTGGGGCTCATCCCACGCAATGGGCGCTTCAATTAAGGCGGCAAACAAGCTGCGCGCCAAGGCTTCGGCATCGGCATGGCGCAATAACGCGGCCAAGGCGGAGACTCGGATGCGGGTGGGTGCAATGCGCTCTAGCACCACGCCCAATCGCATGAAGGCGTCTTTGTGCTCGGCGTATTGATCGGCCTCGCGCTCTGACACACTAAAACTCACTGGCAACAGCAAGGGTTGCAGGGTCATTTGTTTGGCGGCGAACGCAGTTTTCAGCCGCTCATACATAATGCGCTCGGCGGCCGCATGGGCATCTACAATCACAAGCCCCTGTGCGTTTTGAGCCAAAATATACACGCCATGCAAATGGGCCACGGCATAACCCAACGGGGGCACGTCGGCCGCCTCATTCTCCGCCACCCCAAACGGGCGGGTTAAGCCGCCATTAGTGTGCGCGCCATAGGCCTGCGGGCCAGAAAATGGGGAGGAAAGATAGGCCGCTGCCGGTGCGCTGCTGGCGGCAAGTAAATTCAAATAGCCTTGGTTTTGCCCGAAGGCGGCTGCGCGCGGCGATGAGTTTTGGTGGGCATCAGGGGCTAAATTCAAGTTATCGGGTGCCTGATCACCCCCCCACGCCACCGGCGGCGCCCCGCCCAATGAGCCTGCCGCCGCATCCACGCCTTGCGCCAAGGCCCGATGCAGCTCTCGAAATAGAAAATCTTGCACCGCCCGCGCATCCCGAAAGCGCACCTCGGCTTTAGTCGGGTGAACATTCACATCCACCGCGCGCGGATCAAGCGTTAGCGCCAACACATAGGCCGGCTGGCGAGCATGATGCAATACATCGGCATAGGCACGGCGAATGGCAAAGCCAATCAAGCGATCGCGCACAATGCGGCCATTGCAGAAAAATAATTGTTGATCGGTTGATGCCCGGGCATACGCGGGGTCGGCAATCCAGCCGCTTAAATTCAAACCCGATGCGGCCGAATCAATCCGGCGCGCTCGGTTCAAAAACTCATCCCCCAGCAGTGCGGCAATGCGCAGGGGCACTTGCGCCGAACGCTGCTCTGGTGCCACAGGGGGTAAATCAAACACCATTCGGGCTTGATGGGTCAGGGAGAACCCTAAACTTGGGTGCGCCAAAGCAAATCGGCGCATGAGCTGATCAATTTGTGCAAATTCAGTGCGATCGGTGCGCATAAATTTGCGTCTGGCGGGCGTGTTATAAAAAAGCTCGGCCACCTCAACGGTGGTGCCTTGGGGGTGCGCGGCGGGTTTGGGCTCTAAGGATTCAGTGGGGGCAAGGCACCAGCCATGCGGCGCGCCTGCCTGGCGCGAGGTGATGCGCACCCGCGCAATTGAGGCAATGCTGGCCAGCGCCTCGCCGCGAAAGCCCATGCTCGCCACCGCTTCTAAATCATCCAACGAGCGAATTTTACTGGTGGCATGCGCGGCAAAGGCCAACGGCAAATCATCAACACTTAGCCCAACCCCATCATCGCGCACACAAATTAGCTGGGTGCCCGCCGCCTCAATCAACACCTCAATGCGTTGGGCACCGGCATCAATCGCATTTTCAACCAATTCTTTAACCACGCTCGCAGGGCGCTCGACCACCTCGCCTGCGGCAATTTGGTTAACAAGGGCAGGAGCAAGACGCGCAATGACTGACATGGAGTTCCGAGAAAATAAAGCGAAGCCCGCATTTTCACCGCCCGAGCCGATAAAAACAAATGAACGCGGGCAATCAACAAAAGAATCCAGCTAAAAATCGCTCAATAAAAAACGCGCGACAAACCTGCCGCGCGTTTTATTTCAATAGATTTGATCAGAGGTTCCCTCAGAGCATCGCGTAATGGGTTCCCTCTGGCGCGCGCGAGGCGTAGTAGGTGTTAATGCCATCCAAAATGGAACGGGCAATTTCAGTTTGATATTTAGCCGTGCGCAACCGCGCTTCTTCTTCGGGATTACTGATAAACGCGCTTTCGACCAAAATCGAGGGAATATCGGGCGATTTAAGCACCACAAAGCCAGCCTGTTGCACCCGCTTGGAATGCAAATCAGCGATATCACCGATTTGCCCCAGCACGCGGTGGGCAAAATCTAAACTATTTTCCAGCGTTTTGGTTTGCGATAAATCCAACAACACGGATGCGACATCTTGATCATGATCGGAAATAGAGGCGCCACCGACAAAATCCGCCTCGTTCTCACGATTTGCCATCCAGCGTGCCGCCTCGGATGTGGCACCGTGTTGACTCAAGCAAAATACCGACGCCCCGCGCGCGGAGGTGACCCTAAACGCATCCGAATGCACCGAAATAAACAAATCAGCTTTGGCATTGCGGGCAATCGCCGTGCGGCCGCGCAAATGAATAAATTTATCTGAATCGCGGGTCATTACTGGCCGCAACCCAGGTGCTGCGGCCACCATATCCCGCAAACGTCGGCTAATATCGAGCACGATATGTTTTTCTTTCGTACCGCGATAACCCACCGCCCCCGGATCTTTACCGCCGTGCCCCGGATCAATCGCCACCACCAATTCACGGAACGTGCGGCCGGTTTGAATTTTGGGTTTGCTTTCAGGATCAGCGGCTTCTTTGGCAACTAACGTGACCGCTTTATCGTGCGGTAAATCAACAACGAGACGATAACCCATGCCATCACTAGGCGGCAAAAGCACCAAGCGCGGCTTAATCATGGCTTTCAAATCAAAGACTAAACGCAGGTTGGTGCCATCTTGAATGCCCACCCGCAAGCCCTTAACCACCGAGCTTTCAACTGCGGGCGGAATGCTTAAATGCTGGGCTTGCGTGCCGGTTAAATCCACCACAAAACGCGGCGGGTTCTCAATGCCGAAGCTTTTGAAATCAACCGGCCCATTCAAATTAAATACGTAGCGGGTGTAATCCGGCTGGGATGACGTTTGCACGGCATTCACAAAACGCGCGGCCCACACCGTTTCAGGGGCGACCAAGCCGAACACAGCTGAGCTCCCGCCTAACACGGCGCCCATAAATTTGCGACGATCCCAAGGGCTCGAGGAATTATCAAACATGATTTAACCCTCATCTATTCAATCCATTCAATTCGCTGCAACTGTTCAGGCGAATTACTGGAGTACATTTTGTAGCGCAAAAGACTTTTTCTCAAGCTTTCTAATTAGATAGCGCGCTAACCTAAAGCTAAAACTAGACAAAAACTTAAAACCAATCCACAGCAGCTCGGCGATCAAAACAAGATAAACCACTACATATTGCGGTTTTTCACAAAGACAACGCCCGTAGGACAAATGGACAATTTTAAGCAATATGATCCCAAAGCAGGCCGTTCGACCGCCCTGCCCCGTCCGCTGTTGCGCGATTGACCCGCTGCGCAAAGCCACGCTAAAAATCGCCCGCACTCGTTTAAATGCCAATTTGAATGCAAAAAAAACGCCCCGAACTTCGGGGCGTTTGGTCAAAACCAGTTTAGGTTTTAGTGTGCCATCAAGGCGTTTACATCATGCCGCCCATGCCGCCCATGTCACCGCCGCCTTGCGCGGGCGCATCGGCTTTGGGTAACTCGGCAATCATGCACTCGGTCGTAATCATCAAGCCGGCTACCGATGCGGCATTTTGCAACGCGGAACGGGTAACTTTAGTGGGGTCCAAAATACCCATTTCGATCATGTCGCCGAAGGTGCCATTGCTCGCGTCATAACCAAAGTTACCGGTGCCTGAGCGCACTTGGTTCACAATCACTGAAGGCTCTTCGCCGCAGTTGAATACGATTTGGCGCAAGGGCTCTTCCATCGCACGCATGGCAATGGTGATACCGATGTTTTGGTCGGTGTTGGCACCCGTCATGCCCCGAATGGCTTCTAAGGCACGAATCAAGGCAACCCCGCCGCCGGGTACAACGCCTTCTTCAACCGCTGCGCGGGTGGCGTGCAGGGCATCGTCAACCCGATCTTTCTTCTCTTTCATTTCGACTTCAGTGGCCGCACCGACTTTAATAACCGCCACGCCGCCCGCTAATTTTGCGATACGTTCTTGGAGTTTTTCTTTGTCGTAATCCGACGTGGTGGTTTCCATTTGGGTGCGGATTTGCGTCACGCGACCTTCGATGTCGGCTTTCGCGCCCATGCCACCAATAATCGTGGTGTTTTCTTTGCTGACGGTAATGCGTTTGGCACGGCCTAAATCATCCAGCGTGATTTTTTCCATACTCAAACCGACTTCATCAGAAATCACGGTACCGCCCGTTAAAATCGCAATGTCTTGCAACATGGCTTTACGGCGATCACCAAAGCCTGGGGCTTTAACAGCAGCCACTTTAACAATGCCGCGCATCACGTTGATAACCAAAGTTGCCAGCGCTTCGCCTTCGATGTCTTCGGCGATAATCAGCAGGGGTTTACCCGCTTTCGCTGCGCCTTCAAGCGCAGGCAGTAACTCACGGATATTGCTGATTTTTTTATCGTGCAACAACACATAAGGGTCTTCAAGTTCCGCTGACATGTTTTTCTGATTGTTCACGAAATATGGGGACAAGTAGCCGCGATCAAACTGCATGCCTTCAACCACATCCAGCTCGTTTTCAAAACCCGAACCTTCTTCAACGGTGATCACGCCATCTTTACCGACTTTAGCCATCGCCTCGGCAATAATGTTGCCGATGCTGTGGTCTGAGTTGGCAGAAATTGTCGCAACTTGCGCGATTTCTTTATTATCGGCGCAAGGCTTAGAAATTTTCTTGAGCTCTTCAACCGCTGCAATAACGGCTTTGTCGATACCGCGTTTCAAATCCATCGGGTTCATGCCCGCTGCAACCGCTTTGACGCCTTCGCGCACAATCGCCGCCGCTAAAACCGTGGCGGTGGTGGTGCCATCACCCGCGATGTCGGCCGTTTGCGAGGTGACTTCTTTCACCATTTGCGCGCCCATGTTCTCAAATTTATCTTCGAGTTCAATTTCGCGGGCAACGGTCACGCCATCTTTCGTGACATGAGGTGAACCAAAACTTTTTTCGATAACCACGTTACGGCCTTTCGGGCCCAAAGTAACTTTAACGGCATCGGCCAACACATTTACGCCACGCAACATGCGGTCGCGCGCGGAACTTGAAAAACGAACTTCTTTAGCAGCCATCTGAATTTTCTCCTGAATAAATTAGTAAATTAAAGGGCATTAGCCTTCGATAACGGCGAGCAGGTCGTCTTCGCCCATCATCAGAAGCTCTTCGCCATCCACTTTAACTTTCGTGCCGGCGTATTGGTTAAACAATATGTTGTCGCCAACTTTCACACCCATGGGGCGAATTTCGCCTTTCTCATTGCTCTTGCCAGGGCCTGCGGCAACCACTTCACCCCGGTTGGGTTTTTCGGCGGCCGAATCGGGTAACACAATACCGAAGGCAGTTTTGCGCTCTTCTTCGACACGCTTAACTAATACGCGGTCGTGCAGGGGACGAATTTTCATTATGATCACTCCAAAATGATTGCAGTTAAGAATTAGCGCATCCGTCAAATCAACCAATGCGCGCCAGATAACGAACCCCATTCATGGGGGTAGGTGTTTTTTTTTCAAGAGCCCAAAAACCGATAAAATTGCTGCGCAATTCATAAAAACTTCACGATATACTTCGAACCATGGCTTCTCGTCCCTCACTCAAGGAATTTCCATGCCAGCTCTGCCCACTTTTGAAAAAATCCATGTACCACAAGGCGAGCGCATCGTCGCTCATCCTGATGGCTCGCTCACCGTGCCCGACCACCCCATCATCCCCTTCATTGAGGGCGATGGCATCGGCATCGACATCACCCCCGTTATGATCAAAGTCGTGGATGCAGCCGTCGCCAAAGCCTACGATGGCAGCAAGAAAATCGCTTGGATGGAAATTTATGCCGGCGAAAAGGCCGCCACCGTGTATGAAACCGATAAAAGCGGCTTGCCGGCCGAAACTATGGCTGCCGTGCGGGATTTTGTTGTTTCCATTAAAGGCCCGCTGACCACGCCCGTGGGTGGCGGCATTCGCTCGCTGAATGTAGCCCTGCGCCAACAGCTCGATTTATACGTCTGCCTGCGCCCGGTGCGCTACTTTAAAGGCACGCCCAGCCCGCTCAAGCACCCAGAAAAAACCGAAATGGTCATCTTTCGCGAAAACTCCGAAGACATTTACGCGGGGATTGAATGGGCGGCGGGCACGCCCGAAGTCAAAAAAGTCATCGATTTTTTGCAAAACGAGATGGGCGTAAAAAAAATCCGCTTCCCCGAAAGCTCGGGCATCGGCATCAAACCCGTCTCGCGCGAGGGCACCGAGCGGCTGGTGCGCAAAGCCATGGAATATGTCATCGACAACGACCGAAGCTCGCTCACCCTCGTGCATAAAGGCAACATCATGAAGTTCACCGAAGGCGGCTTCAAGCAATGGGGCTACGACTTGGTGAAAAAAGAATTCGGCGCCGTTGAAATTGGCGGCGGCTGGCACAAATGCACCAACCCAAAAACCGGCCGCGAAATCATCATCAAAGACGGCATTGCCGATGCCTTCTTGCAGCAAATTTTACTCAAACCCGAAGACTATGACGTGGTGGCCACCTTAAACCTCAACGGCGATTACATCTCCGATGCGCTGGCAGCCCAAGTGGGCGGCATCGGCATCGCCCCCGGCGCAAACTTATCCGACACTGTCGCCATGTTTGAAGCCACCCACGGCACCGCCCCCGATATCGCCGGCAAAAACTTAGCCAATCCGGCTTCGATTATCTTGTCCGCCGAGATGATGCTGCGCCATATGGGCTGGATAAAAGCCGCCGACCTCATCATCAAAGGCGTAGAAGGTGCCATTCTCGGCAAAAAAGTCACCGGCGATTTTGCCCGCCTAATGGATGACGCCACCCAAGTCGGCAGTGATGCCTTCGGCGATGAAATGATCCATCACATGGGCTAAACCCAATCACACCAAACACAAAAGCCCGCCAACTGCGGGCTTTTTTCATCTAAGCTTTACAAAAACCAATAGGAAAATCACCCGTGGATATTCAGCCCGAAGTGCAAGTGCAATGCCCCTACTGCTGGGAAACCATCGATCTTTTACTCGACGCCAGCGCCGGCGCGCAAGACTATGTTGAAGATTGCTCGGTATGCTGCCGGCCAATCATCGTACATACCTCCTTTGCATTCGATGAGCCCGAGGTATGGGTCGAACCCGAAATGGATTAACCCACCCAACCACAGCCCCAATTTAGCCCGCCCCCGCACTGTGATAGCATGCACCGCACGTCTACGTAGCTCAGTTGGATAGAGCGAGCCCCTCCTAAGGGCTAGGTCGGGGGTTCAATTCCCTCCGTGGACACCAAATATAACAACAACTTAAACAAAAACACCTCCTAGTTAGTGCCGTAAAATACCGTGATTTTTTGTACCTTTTTGCGGTCATTTGTACCCGAATTGTTCACGCCTACTTTTACCATCCTTTCACTGATGGTTGAGAAGTTCACCGTTGGTGATCTTCGTTCTAGGACTGGTGTTGGTGTGGGTTAGCACCCCCTTTACTCTAAAACGGGGGGCTGTGCGCCGAGCGGCATGGCGGCAGTTTTTAATTGGGCTGGGTTCCTATCGCCACCCATTCCGGTTCTTAATTGCCGGGGTCGTTTTCTTGAAGGTGGCCAATATTTGCGAAGGTGTCCACGCTATTTTGTCTGCTCATGTTCGGGGGTTGTGGGCACTGCCCAATAGTTTTTTTGGTTTTCCCGAACTCGCTGATTGTTATTTGCACGCCTGCTTTTTTTCGTGCGCGGTGCATGGTGCGCTATTGTTCGTTTCAGCCATTGCAAAGCCTCCCTTTGCGTTGTGGTTAGAAGCCCGCCAGCGTTTGCCCCGTTGGCGGGTTTTGTTTTATGGGGTCGCGGCCTTGCCTAGCGTTTCCGCTGCCCACTGATTCAGGCTTTTACCCGAGGCTTGCGCGGCCATCAGTGCGGCGCGGTGTACCTCTTGCGGGATGCGTAACATGAGTTTGCCGCTGGCGGGTTTTTCGGGGGCTTTGCCGATCTTCGCGCAGGTGTCTAAATAATCATCCACGGCCTCTATAAATGCGGCGCGTAAATCGTTCACGGTGTCGGCATGAAAGCCCACCACGTCAGAAACGCCCAACAAACGGCCAACAAATAGATTATCTCGATCATCAAATTCAACTCGGGCGGTATACCCGTTATAAGTCATGCTGTTCATGGGGGCACTCCAATCAGGGTTAAAAATGAACGCGCATCCTCCACTTGGTAGGGCTTGGCTTCTTTCTCTGGGTGTGGGCGGTGGAATGTGGCGATATGTTCACCCTAGGCAAACCGTACCCGTGAACCGCGCCCCTCAATCACCACGCTACCCGCTTCAATCAATAGCGCCTCAATGCGCACCCATTCAAGTGTTCGCGTGGTGGGCTTGCTAAATATCGTTTCTAGCGTTTTGCGGTGTTTGCTGCTCATGGTTTTATGATAGCGCTATGTGGGTGTAGCGCATCAGGCTCCGCAAATCCTTGTGCCCTGTAAGCTTGGCTAATTCAATAGGACTAGCCCCGCTTTTGAGCATCAATGACGCGAAATTATGACGCAAGTCATGCCAGCGGAAACCCGTGATACCCGCCCGCTTTAGCGCAGTTTCCCACGGCTTGCGCAGGTCTAGGGGCTGATAAATGTTGTGCCACCCCGGAAACGCCAAGCGAACACAAATACCAAGCACGGGTGATTGCCTTGCAAATCGAGCAGACAATGAAAGCGCAGCACCCCAACAAAACCACGATGGCCAAACGCACGAATACCCGTCAGTCATCCCTGAACCGCCTGCTGGATACCGAAGATACCAGCCTGACCCTGACCACACGGGCTCTTGCCACCGAAGCCTTGGGCAAGTCCAATCGATTTAAACTGGTTGACATCGCACGGTAAGCGCCAACTTAAAGGATTCTATCGATTTCTTGGGGCGAAAAAAAACCGCACGAGGCGGGTTATTGGTAGCCGCGAGTGGGATCGAACCACCGACCACCACCATGTCAAGGTGATGCTCTACCACTGAGCTACGCGACTAAATTGAGAGGGGCATTTTACAGGCGGTTTAGCTTCAGTCAAGCCAAACCTTATTTTGAGGCCATTTTGCCCCACAGCGCACGACGAAAAAACAGTGTACCTGTCCACGGCCAGATTATGGGCATGAGTGGCTTTCGCAGGCCTGCCCTGCTGAAATGGCTTTCTAGCCTTTTTTTATCGCGTGAATGCCAATTTTGCCATCCGAAAAATGGATCGTCAGCGGCAGGGGTGTGGGGCTTTGCGCTAAGGCGGCGGTTAAATCGCGGGATTTTGTAAGCACGCCTTGGGCACCTTCAACCACGCTATAGCCCCGCTCCAGCACGCGTTGCGGGCTTAGGGCTTGCAGAACATTTTGGGCGGTTTTTAGGTGGTGATGTTTTATTTGCTGCTGTTGCAGCAAAGCGCGATGCAGGTTCTGGCGCGTATGCATGAGCGCTTGCTGCAGGGCGATTAGGCGGTCGCAGGCTTGATCGGGGTGTAGGTTATGTTTTAAATCGGCCAACTGGCGCCGGTGCTGGTGCAGTGTTTGAGCATAAGCCGTGGGCAGGCGGCGGCGCACATTGGCCAGATAATTTTGCTGGGTTTGCTGCCAGCGCGCGGGGCTAACCCGTGCCAAGCGTTGGGTTAAATCGGCCAGCGGTGCCGCTTTGCCTTGCCATTGGCGGCGCAAAGCGTGGGTGAGGCGCAGTTCTAGCGCAAGACGTTGGCGGTGTCCTGTTTGCAGCCCCATCGGTTGTAATCGGGTGATGGCTTGATCAAGCCGTTGGCCGAGCAGATTTAATTGCGCCACCAGCACGCGGACTAATTGTTCGTGCCGTTGAGCTAAGCGCTGGCGCAGGTCGATAACGGTGATTGATGTAGCCAATTCTGCCGCTGCGGTTGGCGTGGCGGCACGCACATCGGCCACAAAATCACTCATCGTAAAATCAATTTCGTGGCCAACGCCACTCACCACGGGAATCGGGCAATGGATGATCGCGCGCGCGAGGGCTTCATCGTTAAACGCCCATAAATCGCTCATCGAGCCGCCACCGCGCACGATGAGCGCCACATCGAACCCAGATTTTGGCGTGATGCGCTGCACGGCGCGGGTGAGCTCTGCGGCTGCCGCTTCCCCCTGCACGGCGGTGGCAAATAAGGTGATGCGTGCCAGCGGTAAACGCCGTTCTAACACGGCAATCACATCGGCGATGGCGGCGCCTACGGCTGAAGAAATCACGACGATATGTTGGGGTAACGCGGGCAAGGGGCGCTTTCGCGCGGCATCGAACAAACCTTCGGCAAAGAGTTTTTTCTTGAGCGCTTCAAATAGGGCAGCTAACTGGCCATCGCCAGCCAGTTCAACCGTGCTAACAATCAGTTGATAATCACCGCGCGGCGCGTATAACGAGATCGAACCGCTCACCACCACCGCATCCCCATTGACAAAATCTGCTTTAATCCGCAGCGCTTGAGCCCGAAATAACGCGCAGCGCACTTCGGCGCCCGCATCTTTAAGGGTGAAGTACCGATGCCCCGAGGCCGCGTTAACTAAGGAGCGCACTTCGCCACTGACGCGAATGCCAGATAAATTGGCTTCCAGCAATTGCTTGGCCAGTTCGTTGAGGGATGAAACGGAGAGAATGGCCGCCACAGAGGTTCTAATTCCTGATTAAATAATTTTTAAAACAATAACCTTAGCGCCAAAGCGCCAAGCATTATGAGCCACACGGGCAGGCGCGCATAATGCCAACGTTGTTCATGCCATAAACCCAAGATATTTAAAAGTTTTTCAGGCCAGAACAGGCAAGCGCCACAAAGTTGCAAGGCTACCACCGCAGGGAAACGAGCGGGGTCGATAAAAATAACAGGGGCGTTCACGAGGATAAAAATGCCGCGCCGCGCACGCCTGAGGAATCGCCAAATTTCGGTGCCACCAAGCGCGTGTCGATGGCATCTGAGAACACGAATGGCTGCCAGAGCAAAGGCACATCCGCGTACAAGGCAGCCACGTTCGACATCCCGCCCCCCAGCACGATGACTTCGGGGTCGAATAAGTTAATCACCTGGGCCAACGCGCGGGCGAGTCGATCGGTATATCGATTAAGTGCGGCAATAGCCGCCGCATCGCCCGCTTGCGCCTGGGTGATGATGTCTGCGCCAGATTTTGCGCCCGATAAGGCGCGCCCCGCCCCTTGGGCATAATCGCGCGCAAAAGCAGGGCCCGAAAGCCATTGCTCGGTGCAACCTAATTTGCCGCACCAACAAGGTGGCGCGGGCAATTCATCCGCCGTGGGCCACGGCAGCGGGTTATGCCCCCACTCGCCTGCAATGGCGTTGTGTCCGGCAATGAGCGCCCCATTAAAAACCAGCGCACCCCCGACCCCCGTGCCTAAAATAACGCCAAATACTGAGGTGGCACCGGCCGCCGCCCCATCGCGCGCTTCAGAAAGGGCTAAGCAGTTGGCATCATTGGCCATTGCAACCGAACGATTCAAACGGGTTTCAATGTCTTGCTTTAAGGGTTTGTCGTTCAGCACGACTGAATTGGCATTTTTGATTAAGCCGCTGCGCGGGGAGATAGCGCCCGGCGTGCCAATACCGATGGAATCGACCCCGCCGACCGCCGTTTCTGCCCGCTGCACGAGGCTTGCAATCGCTTCGACGGTGCCCTCGTACTTGCCTTGCGGGGTAGGCAGGCGCTCTCGAAACACGAACTGGCCGGCGGCATCCAGCACGGCGACTTCGATTTTTGTGCCGCCTAAATCAACTCCGAGCCTCAGCATGCCGTTATAACGCCGCCAAGGCCGCCGCGTAATTGGGCTCATCGGCAATTTCAGGCACGAGCTCAACGTATTTAACCCGATTATCTGCCGCCAACACCACCACCGCGCGCGCCGCCAAATGTGCCAAAGCGCTATCGCTCATTAACACGCCGTAATCAGTTAAAAACTCAGAATGGCGGAATGTGGATAAGTTAATAACGCGCTCCAGACCCTCGGCGCCGCAAAAACGGCTTTGTGCGAACGGCAAATCAGCCGAAATACATAACACAACCACATCAGGGCGACCGCCCGCTTGCTCGTTAAACGACCGCACCGATTGGGCGCAGGTGGGGGTGTCTAAACTTGGGAAAATATTCAGGATTTTTTGCTTGCCCGAAAAATCGGCCAAGGTTTTTTCGTTTAAATCGGCATCGGTGAGCGCAAATGCGGGCGCCATTGTGCCCACAACCGGCAAATGACCCGCTATGTGAACGGGGTTACCTAAAAAAGTGACGGTACTCATGTGAAAATCTCCTAATAAAAAACACGGGATTAGTTTCGCAGCGTGGCAATTAATCGTTGGGGCTGCAAGAGCAAATCCAAGGCATCGTTAATGGATTTAACCACCACATCGGCTGCCGCGAGGGTGATTTGCGCCGTGCCTTCGGCTTGCATAACAGCCACCCCGAGCGCGGCGGTGCGCAACATGAGCGCATCGTTGCGGCCATTGCCTATGGCGACGACCTGCTCGGCGCCCAGCTCATGCACGAAGGCCGCTTTAGCCACATCGTGCGCACCAGAGCCCAAAATCTTCAAGCGAACCGGAATGCCATTTAATGCCGAGGCCGCGCTTCCAAAGGTGTCGGCGGTAATAACCTGCACGATCATTTGGCTGGCCAATGCGGTGAGGCGCTCGGCCACCCCGTGAATTAACGCGCCATCTTCCGCCAGCGTGCCGTTGTAATCGAGTACCAGCTGGGTGAATTGATAGGCGCTGCCGCCGGGTATATTAATCGCTAGCATCGCCATGTTCCTCTACCACGATGTTCGGGCCATCATAAACATGGGTTCGCACGCGGCGACCCAGCACAGCCGCCATGGTTCGCGCCGTTTGGCGGTAGGTGGCGGTAATGGGGGAATCGGGCGAGCGCACCACGGTGGGTAAACCTTCATCTAAATCGGTGCGAATCGTTAAATCGAGCGGCAAGCGCCCCAGCACATCGACGTGATATTCACCCGCTAGTTTTTCAGCGCCACCTTCACCGAAAATCGCCTCAGCATGACCGCACTGGCTGCAAATATGCGTCGCCATATTCTCAACGATGCCGAGCACCGGCACATTCACTTTTTCGAACATGGTGATGGCTTTGCGGGCATCCAGCAGGGCGATATCTTGCGGCGTGGTAACAATCACACTGCCCGCCACCGGCACTTTCTGCGCGAGGGTTAACTGAATGTCGCCGGTACCGGGCGGCATATCCACGATGAGATAATCTAAATCGTGCCAACGGGTATCGTTCAAAAGCTGCATTAGCGCCGAGGTCACCATAGGGCCGCGCCACACCATCGCTTGAGCCTCATCAATCAAATAACCGATCGACATGGTTTGCAGGCCATGCGCCTTAATCGGCTGCATCGCGCGGTGCTCATCCACGCGCGGTGTTTCGTGGCAGCCGAGCATTAAGGGTTGGCTCGGGCCGTAAATATCGGCATCCAGCAACCCCACGTTGGCGCCCTCCGCCACCAGCGCCAGTGCCAAATTCACGCTGGTGGTGGATTTCCCCACCCCGCCCTTGCCAGAGGCCACCGCAATAATATTGCGCACACCGGGCAGGGGTTTGCCACTTTGGCTGCTACCGATGGGGCTAACAAACGCAAGGGTTGTTTTGACCTGCTTCACGCCCTCGATTTGGCGGGCCAATGCCTCGATTTGCGCGGTGAGTTCGGTCTCGAATCCGGCAAAAGGGTAATCGAGCACACAGTCAATTTCGGCGGTGTCGCCGAGCACCTGCGCCCGTTCGATAAAGCCGGCCTGCGCAAAAGATTGCGCATTATGCGGATCAATCAACGCACCGAGCCGCGTTTGCAACTGGGCGGATTTTTCCGTATCAATTTTTTTGCCAAACAAGCCAAACATCAAAACCCCCTAAGATAAAGCCGGCGCAACTAAAGCACGCCGATAGGTTAGGCCATTACCTGCCTTAATGCAGGCAATGTACACCCAAGATACGCTGCGGCGCGATGTTATTTGGAAGCTGTTGGGGGGAGCGGGTGCCCTGTGAATATTACGCGGGGTTAAGTCGCGCCACTTAAGGGCTATTAATCTACCCGCTCATTGGGGTGGTTCATCAAGCTGCATACCGCACGGCGCTCTTGGCGGTGATGGCGTTTTTTCTCGGGCAAATCTTCATAGAGCCGATCACGCAGTTCGAGGAAAAACGCCTCAATGACCGCTAAAGGGGCGACATCCACTTTCGCGATGGTGCGGAGATAAATTTTCTCAGAACTATCTCGAATGTTTGCAATTAAAGGCCAAGCGCGGGGCGTAAGCTGAATAATTTTGCAGCGCCGATCCACATCCGACTGAATGCGCGCCACCCATTCATCTTTAGATAAACGATCCAGCATGGCCACCAATGAGGGGCCTTCAACGCCTAATTCATCTGCTAATTCGGATTGAATCATGCCTTCGGGATGCAGTGATAAAATCGCCAAGGTGCGCCATTTAGCCTGACTTAACCCATGATGAGCCAGCTCTGCATCCATGAGCTGTCGCCATAGTTGAGTCACGCGCATCATAAGAATGGGCATGCGATTTTCAGCGCAAATATCAATAACGGGGGTAGACATATTCAGGGTACACAACTCCGTGTTCAGTGCTTGAAAGGCATGCTTGATAGAGTACACCAGTCTTTAAAAATTCCATAAACGAGCGAACTATTAACGCAAGCAACCTATTTCTAAGCATAAAAAAACCGCCTAAAGCGTACGCTAGGCGGTTTCATCATATACAAAATTTAAAATACGGTTTTAGGCTTATGGGCTGCTGCCCGGCTTAAATTGCGTTACTGCGCGAAAATGGTATCGGCAGTCACCCCAGCATTTTTGGCCAATTGCTTGAGCTTGCGCACGGCTTCAAGCTGAATTTGCCGCACACGCTCGCGCGTTACCCCGAGCAATGCCCCCACTTCTTCGAGGGTTTGCGTCTCATAGCCGCGCAAGCCGTAGCGCCGCATCAGCACTTCACGCTGCTTGGATTCGAGCTGAGATAAAAGCTTATTTAACAAAGTATTAACCCCGTTATCTTGCAAAATCTCATCGGGCTGATTGCAAGCCTCATCGGGGATTAAATCCAATAACGAGAACTCACCATCCCCTTTGAGCGGGCTATCGAACGAGGATTGACGCTCGTTATAGGCCATCACTTTCAGCACGTCATCCACGGGGCGATCAAGGTGATCGGCAATTTGCTCGGCTGTGACCTCAGCATTTTGATTTTGCGCAATTTTACGCGCGGCACGATTAAAACTGTGCACTTCTTTAACTACATGCACCGGCAAACGCACCGTGCGCGATTGGTTCATTAAACCGCGCTCAATGGTTTGGCGAATCCACCACGTGGCATAGGTTGAAAATCTAAACCCGCGCTCGGGATCAAATTTTTCGACCGCGCGCATCAAGCCTAAATTGCCCTCTTCAATTAAATCGAGCAAATCAAGACCACGATTCATATAGCGGCGGGCAATTTTAATGACCAAGCGCAAATTACACACAATCATTTTTTGCCGCGCCGATTCATCACCCGCTTGCGCCCGCCGGGAATAACTAACTTCTTCTTCGGCGGTGAGTAGGCGCTCGGTTTCCACATCGCGCAGGTACAAGCGCACAGGATCGACTGATTCTGAATCCGAGGCGGTAAAAGTTTTCGCAAAATCGGGCGTATCTTCAGCGGCGAGCTCAGGGTCATCGGCAACCTCAGATAAATCCAAAGCCTCATCAGGCTCGTCATCGGCATCAAGGGCGTGGCGCGCGCTTACGTCTTGCACTAAAGATAAATCATGCAAGTTTTCGAGCGGTTCTGGAGCAGGCGTTAATCTGGCCATCATTTTAACCTCGCGCGGGGGAATCCCGAGTGGAATAGTTGTATAACTTTTGCACAGTATTGAGCGTTAAACAAGCCGTAAAACACAAATACCGGCGAAATAATTCGTACAAACACCTTAAACAAACACCAATGTACAATTCTTGTATATGAGATAACAGCACGACAGAAAAGTTCGCAGCAGATGCAAAATAATCCGGTTTAATGCCGCAAGCTCAAGAACACAGGGGGCGCCGCTAAGAAAATCGGCTCTTTTTTTACAAGGCGGTGAACACAAAACGCTTGCCGTGATATTTTGTGCTCATTACCCACGCAGCAATTGAGAATGGCTTATGGATTTTGCACCCAAGGTGGCCGAACCCCCATCGACAAATTATTTGGGCTTAGCGCCATTTTTGCGCGCCAGTATTGCGGGCGAAGATTTGCGTGCCGAGGCCAAAGCGGCACTTGAGCGCGTGGGGCAAAACCCAGAGGCGGCCAATCTTTGGCTTAACCTGTCTACCTTAATGTTCAGCTTAGGCCAGCGTGACGCCGGCTTTGCCACGCAAAATCAAGCACTGGCGCTACAGCGACTCTTTGAGATCAAAGCCAAAACGCAACCGGCAGCCTTGCGCTTACTGGTTTTAATGGCGCCGGGTGACGTGGCGGCCAACACGCCGCTCGATTGCCTGCTTGAGGGCAGTGATATTGATTTATTACTGTATTTTATCTCGCCGGAGGCGCCCCTGCCCTCGCCGATGCCGCCGCATGATGCGGTGTTCATTGCGCTGGGGGATTCGCCAGAGCACCGCCCCCTGCTCACCGAGCTGGCAACAAGGCTGGCACACTGGCCGCAGCCCGTGCTGAACTTCGCTGAGGCCATTTTCAACACCGAACGCGCGCAAGCCAGCCGATTACTCAAGGATATCGACGGGGTGCTTATGCCCCCCACTCAAGCAATCAGCCGCGCCGATTTAGCACTCAGCCTAACCCGCGCAGCCGACACGCCCCCCGATACCGAACAGATGGTATTTCCGTTGATTATTCGCCCGCACGATTCCCATGCGGGGCGCGATTTAGACAAAATTGAATCGGCAACCGCTTTGCAAGCCTACCTTGCGCGGGTAACAGCAGAGCAATTTTTTATTGCCCCGTTTATCGATTACCGAAGCGGCGATGGGCTATTTCGCAAATTTCGAATTGCGCTGGTTCATGGCGAGGCGTTTATCGTGCATAGGGCGATTTCTAATCACTGGATGATTCATTACGTTAACGCCGGCATGTATGAAGACGCACAAAAACGGGCCGAAGAAGCCCAATTTATGGCGCAATTTGCCGCATTCAAACAACGCCATCGCACCGCACTCGCCGCTATTTCGACTCGAATGGGCTTAGATTATGTGTGCTTTGATGGGGCAGAAACTTTGGATGGTCAATTGCTGATTTTTGAAATCGATCACGTAATGGTGGTGCATGCGATGGACTTGCCCGCCCTATTTCCCTACAAAGCCGAACCCATTCAACAGATTCAAATAGCCTTTCGGCAAATGCTCGCAAATCAGGTGGCCGCGCACCCCGCGCGCTTAGCCGCTCAATCGCCCCAACTTCTGGATCAATAATGCCCGCACCCACCTCAATCAACCCAAACAATGCGCTAAATTTTTCTGGAGGGCCGGGCGCACTGCCTCAAGGGGTGCTAACCCAAGTTCAAGCGGCCATTCAAAACGTACCCGAAGTGGGCTTATCCATCCTTGGCATTAGCCACCGATCCGATTGGTTCGCGGCCGTTGTGCAAGAGCTTGAAGACAATATCCGCGCGCTGCTGGGGCTGGATAACACCTACCATGTGTTATTTCTTCAGGGCGGTGCCACCCAGCAATTTTCGATGGTACCCATGAGCTTTTTGGCCGGTAAAACTCAATTACCCGAATACCTGCATACCGGCTATTGGAGCAGTAAAGCCTTGGGCGAAGCCCGCCGCATCACGCCCTTGCGTGTTTTATGGGATGGTGAATCGCAGGGATTCTCGCACCTGCCCCGTGATGAGGAACTGGATTTCTCCGCCGATGCACCTTATTTTCATTACATTTCCAATGAAACGGTTGAAGGTTTGCAGTTTAATCGGGTGCTGGGGCGAGACGATGTGCCGCGCATTTGCGATATGTCATCAGATTTTTTATCTAAACCCTGCGAGGCGGAGCGCTTTTCGCTCATCTACGCCCATGCACAAAAAAACATTGGTCCTGCGGGTGTAACCGTGGTGCTCATCCGCGATGAATTACTGCACACCATGCCCGATAATTTGCCCGGCTGGCTTGATTATCGCAGCCATATTAAAGCGCACTCCAACTACAACACCCCGCCCGTATTTGCCATTTATGTGGTGCTGCTCATCACCCGCTGGCTGCTGCAAGAGATCGGCGGGCTGGCCAATATGGCCCGCATTAACGAGCAGAAAGCCGCTCTGCTTTATGCGGCGCTAGATGAAAGCGATGGCTTCTATCGCGGGCGCGCCGCCTTGGGGGATCGCTCACGCATGAATGTGGCTTTTAATTTGCAAAATGAGCACCAAGAACGCGCCTTTATCAAAGCCAGCCAGCTGGCAGGATTTTCCGGATTATCAGGCCATCGGGCGGTGGGCGGCGTGCGCGCCTCCATTTACAATGGGCTGGAACTCAGCGCGGTCACGCAATTAACCCAATTTATGCGGGATTTTGCGCAAAAGGCCAAGGGATAATCCCGTATAATTCCCCCATGAATGCCTCACCCGAACGCCCGCTATCTGCCATTACCGTTGCCGGCATTGTGTACCGCAACCATCAATTTTTAATGATTGAAGAGCGCATCGCGAATGAAAATAAACTCAACCAGCCCGCCGGACACGTCGAGCCCGGCGAAAGCCTGCTCGAAGCTGTGCAGCGCGAAGTGCTAGAAGAAACCCGCTATGCCTTCCATCCTGAATCTGTACTCGGCATGTACCACAGCAACCCGCCCGCTGGCCGCCGTATTTTGCGGATCGCCATCATAGGCTCGGTTGAGCCCGAACCCGATCAAGCCCCCCTAGATAGCGGCATTATTGCCGTGCATTGGCTTAGCCCCCAAACCATCACGGCCAAGCAAAGCGCGCTGCGCTCACCTTTTGTGACCCAATGCATCCATGATTATCTGCGCGGGCAACGCTTTGATTTAGCCCTCCTGCACTCGCTCACCGGAGCTACCGCATGCTAACCACCGCCCATAAAGCCCCCCAAGATACCCGCGTGATTGTGGGCTTATCCGGCGGCGTCGATTCATCGGTTGCGGCACTGCGTTTGCTTGAGGCCGGGTATCAAGTGGAAGGTTTATTCATGAAAAACTGGGAAGGCGACGACTCAGATGAGTATTGCGCCGCCAAAGCCGATATGCTCGATGCGCTCTCTGTGGCGGATAAACTCGGCATTGAATTCCACTTTGTTAATTTCGCCCAAGATTACTGGGATCGCGTATTCGCGCATTTTTTGGCGGAATACACGGCGGGGCGCACGCCCAACCCCGATATTTTATGTAATCGAGAAATTAAATTTCGTGCGTTTCTTGATCATGCCAAAGCCTTAAATGCCGATTTTATTGCGACCGGTCATTACGCCCGAGTGACCCACGAAAACAAGGCCACCGGCAGCCAAACCTCCCTCTTAAAAGGTTTGGATGACAACAAAGACCAAAGCTACTTTTTGCATGCTTTAAATCGGGAACAATTGGCTTCAACCTTATTTCCCCTAGGCGAACTGGCCAAACCCGAGGTGCGCCAAATAGCTTTAGCTGCGGGTTTTAAAACCGCCACCAAAAAAGATTCAACCGGCATTTGCTTTATCGGGGAGCGCCGTTTTAGTGATTTCTTAAAAACCTATCTGCCCGCGCAACCCGGCGACATTGTGACCGTGAGCGGGCAGGTGATCGGCACCCATCAGGGCTTGATGTACCACACCATAGGCCAACGCCAAGGCTTGCTGATTGGCGGCCTGCGCGATCAGGGCGGCCAACCTTGGTATGTTGCCGCCAAAGATTTAGCAACAAACAAGTTAATTGTGGCGCAAGGGCAAGATCATCCGGCCCTATTTGCCCCCGCCTTGCGGGCGGGCCAAGCCCACTGGATTAACCCGCCCGCCGCGTTTCCCCTACGCGCGACGGCGAAAATCCGTTATCGCCAGCCGGATCAACCTTGCCAAGTGGTGCAGCTTAGCGATACTGAGCTGCGGGTTGAGTTCGACCAACCCCAACGCGCGATCAGCCCGGGTCAATCAGTCGTGTTCTACCAAGGCGCCGTGTGCTTAGGCGGCGCCGTCATTGAAGCGGCCAGCCTTTAATTCAGATTAAAGCCTCTATCGCGTAAAATTCTGTTCACCCTTCAAAGCAAGCAACCCTTATGAATACTATCGAAGACCAATCCATCGCCATCGCTGGCCTATTGCAATGCGCCCGACTCATTCATCAGCTGGCCTATACCGGCAAGGTGGAGCATGAGCGGATATTAGCCACCCAAATTCGCTCCTTGTTTAACTTTGATCCGAAAGACACCGCCGATACCTTCGGCGGCGTGCACGAGTTAAATCTCGGATTCGAGACCTTCTTAAAGCTGCTTTCAGGTGGGGATCGCCAACCATCCGATACCGAAATGATTCGCTATAGCGTGAATTTAATTAATGTCACTAAGGCATTTTTGAACGAACCGGATATGGTAAAAAAAGTATTTACTCGGTTAGAAGCGCTCAAACCGGCGCTAACCGACCATGGGGTAGATGATGGGCTGATGACCGACATCAACCAGCTGTATCGAGAAACAATCAGCAATTTACCCGTACGGGTTGTGATTAATGGCGAGAAACGCTATTTAGAAGAACCCAGAATATCCAACCAAATCCGAAGCCTACTCCTTGCTGCCATTCGCGCGACCGTACTATGGCGGCAAGTCGGGGGAAATCGTTGGTCACTGGTATTAAAACGGGGCAAATACCTTGCCGCAGCGCGCCAACTCAGCATCGGTCATAACTAGCCTATTGATTCGGAACGAATAATCAATAAAACCGTAGGGTGCGCCATGCGCACCGATGAGCCAAATGGTGCGCATGGCGCACCCTACGACTTAGCGGGCAATCACGGATAAAACTGGCCGGATCAATAATGCCGAACCGTTAACGGGGCGTTGCCGCTACTTGGCGACGCAGTTGATACTGCCAAACAAACCCAGGAGCCGATAAGGTCGCAAACATAAATAAGGTAACAACCCAGAATTCCCAGGGTTTGTGTTGAATGCCGCCGATTTGGTTTTCCAAAAATAGCCCAATACCAATACCAACGCCATACAACACCAACCATTCAACCAGCCGAAACCAAAAGGGCTTAACCCGACCCGCACTAACCACAGGAATCAGCAAAAAAAGCCGCTGATTGAAAAAAGGCACATTAGCTAAAACAAGCAACGCCAGAATATAACCTTGAACGAGCGTATCGCTAACCATCACATCTCTCCGAAAATAAAGCGAACAAATGCCTAAAAGCTACCCGCCAAACGCGCGCGAGGCCAAGCCCACCAAGCTTGTGGGGAACAAACCAAAATACAACACGGCAAGCCCACTTAAGGCCAAAACGCCCCGAACGTTCCAATCGGGATTAACCGCTGCGGTATCGGTCGGCGCATCAAAGTAGGCAAACTTAACCGCGCGTAAATAGTAAAAGGCACCAACAACCGCCATAACCACGGCATAAACAGCCAGCCACCAAAGCCCTACTCCTACGACCGCTTGCAGCACGGCAAGTTTCGCCCAAAAGCCCAAGGTAAAGGGAATGCCGGCCATTGAAAACATTAACAGCAAAAAAACAAACGCCATCACCGGGTTTTTGTCATTCAATCCTTTCAAATCATCGAGGTTTTCGGCCTCATAACCCTGCCTTGCCAGCAGCAAAATCATCCCAAAGGCGCCGATCGACATCACGACATAAGCAATGGTGTAAAACAAAGCAGCCGAATAGCCCGCCTGTGTGCCCGCTAAAACACCCAGCATAATAAAACCCACATGGCTAATAGCTGAATAGGTGAGCATGCGTTTAAAGCTGGTTTGCGCAATGGCCACCACATTCCCAATCACCAATGAAAGCATGGCGGTGATGATAAGAATCGGCTGCCAATCGAGCATCAGCCCCCCCATGCCATCAACCAATAGCCGGATCACCATGGCTAAGGCCGCAATTTTTGGCGCCGTAGCCAAATACAAAGTCACCGCAGTGGGGGCGCCTTCATACACATCGGGCAACCACATGTGAAACGGAGCAACCCCCAGCTTAAACACGGCGCCCACAACAATAAACACAACCGCCGCTTTAAGCGCCAGCGAAGGAGAATCACTAGATAATGCAGCCGCAATATCGGTCAACATCAACTGGCCGCCCGTTACCCCATACAAAAGCGACATGCCATAGAGCAAAATACCGGAGGCCAGCGCGCCCAACACAAAGTATTTCATCGCCGCCTCTGAGGCACGCCCATCATCCCGCTTAAAGGCGGTCATGGCGTACATAGAAAGCGACATAAGCTCGAGGCCTAAATAAATCAGCAGCAAATGATTGGCCGATATAAGAATCATCATGCCGAGCAAACCAAACAGCGCGAGCATGTAGTACTCGCCCTTGTCCATGCCCCGATCCCGTAAATAACCCCGCGACATGACCAAAACCAGGGCAAGGGCAACATAGGAAACCAGTTTCATTAAATCAGACATGGGGTCGTTAACCACCATACCGCCGAAGCTGAACCGCACCTCGCTCGACATCTGAAGCAGGGTTACGATAAACAGCACAATGAGTGTCACAAGCGTAAGTGCATAGCTCACATTGCGCCCATACCGGGGCAGGAATGGATCAATCAGCAAAATCAAACACGCCATACCCGCCAGAATCATTTCAGGCAGGATCGGCATGAGATTTAAAGCCGCAATTGTGGGAAATTCATTCGGCATAACAGGGGTCACAGCTTGGAGGTGAGCGCTTGTTGCGCAAGGTGTTCAATCGTGGCGTGCATCAAATCGAGCAAGGGATTGGGCCAGACGCCCAGCAAAATAATCAGAAAAACAAGGCTACCGAGCATCCAAGCTTCTCGCGGGTTAACATCGTTAAGCTCGGCAACCCCTTGATTTTGAATCTCACCGAAGAACACCCGCTTCACCATCCATAGGGTGTATGAGGCGCCAATAATCAAGGTTAACGCTGCCAAAAGGGCAATCCAGAAATTGGCCTTAAAGGCCGCTAAAATCACCATAAATTCGCCGACAAAGCCCGATGTGCCCGGCAAGCCCACATTGGCCATTGCAAAAACCATCATCATGGCGGCAAACCAAGGCATGGTGTTCACCACCCCACCATAGGCCGAAATTTCACGCGAATGAAGCCGGTCATACAGCACGCCAATAGATAAGAACATGGCCGCCGAAATAAGGCCATGTGAAATCATCTGCACCATCGCACCCTCAAGCGCCATGTGAATGCCACTGCCGCCATTGATGGCGTTGTCATAAATCATAAAAATGACAAAAATACCTAAGGTCACAAAGCCCATGTGAGAAATAGACGAATAGGCAACCAGCTTTTTCATATCGCTTTGTGCCAAGGCAACAAAGCCAATATAAACAATGGCGATCAATGAAAAGGCGATCATCATGCCATCCAGCAGTGCCGAGGCATCGGGCGTGATGGGCAAAGAGAAGCGCAAAAAGCCATAGCCACCAATTTTAAGCATGATGGCAGCCAGAATGACCGACCCCCCCGTGGGCGCCTCAACGTGCGCATCGGGCAACCAGGTATGCACAGGCCACATCGGTATTTTGACGGCAAACGCAATAAATAAAGCCAGAAAAATAAGTATCTGTTCGTTCATCGAAAGCGGTAACTGTTGCATGGCCAAAATCGAAAAGCTCCCCCCCTTAAAGTACATGTAAATCAAAGCAATCAACATGAAAACCGAACCCAAAAAGGTATAGAGGAAAAATTTAATCGTAGCAAAAACGCGCTTAGGCCCGCCCCAAATACCGATCACAATAAACATGGGGATCAGCATGGCTTCAAAGAAGAAATAAAACACAATGGCATCCAATGCTGCGAAGGTGCCATTCATCATGCCTTCCATAATGAGGAAAGCCGCTAAATACTGATGTGCTTTTTCTTTAATCACGTCCCACGCCGCAACTATCACCAGCACAGTGGTAAAGGTCGTTAAAATCAGCAGCGGTAAAGAAATCCCATCAACGCCCAAGTGGTAGTTAATGCCAAATTGCGGTATCCAAGGTACCCGTTCAACAAACTGCATGGCATAGGTATGGGTATCAAAGCCGGGCAATAGCGCTACGCTTAAGCCAAACACGAGAACAGAAATAGCCAGAGCAAACCAACGCGCCACGCTTGCACGGCCCGCACCAAAGCTCATAACAAAAATGCCCGCTACAATCGGGAGCCAGACAATAATGCTGAGAATCGGCCAAGAAGAAAAAAACATTAAACCGGTGTCCATCTCGAAAAAGTCAACGTAAAAACACGATCCAGGTCATGAACCCGATCAAGCCCAAAATCATCACAAAAGCGTAGTGGTATAAATAACCCGTCTGAATTTTGCGCCATTGCAAAGCCGTAGCGCCAATCAGGAACGCGGTGCCATTAACCATTAACCCATCTATCAATCGCACATCACCTATGCGCCACAAGCCCCGTCCCAATAAGCGCGAGCCACCCCCAAACACGGCGGCATTAAAATCATCAAAACCATAAGCGCCATCTAACACCCGCTTGGGCCAAGCCAAGATATGCGCAAAAAAGCGGGGTAAGGTCTGGGGGAATCCAAGATACATTAAAGCCGCCAAGCCGACGCCGGCAAAAGACAACCACACCACGGGGCTTACAAAACCATGCAGCAACATGGCCCAGGCACCGTGAAAATGTTCATGCAGGGTGGCCATTACGTCATGAATGGGCAGAACCACAATCGCATCACCAAAAAACCCTGAGTACAACAATGGATCAATCGTAAAATACCCAATAAATAGCGCGGGAATCGCTAATAAAATAAGCGGCCATGTCACAACTTTAGGTGACTCATGTAAATGTGATTTTGTATGCGCATCCATTCGGCCTTCGCCAAAAAACACCAAGAAAAACATACGGAACGTATAAAAAGCGGTCACAAATACGCCTAACAGCACCGCCCAATAGGCAAAGGTTGCGCCGGGCAGTTTTGATGCCTCAACCGCTAAAATTATGCTGTCTTTAGAGAAGAAACCCGAGGTGCCCGGAAACCCGATAAGGGCAAGCGAACCAATCAAAAAGGTCACAAAGGTGATGGGCATGAATTTCCATAAACCGCCCATTTTGCGAATATCTTGCTCGTGGTGCATGGCGATGATGACCGAACCGGCCGCCAAGAACAAAAGCGCTTTAAAAAAAGCATGGGTCATTAAATGGAATATGGCGGCTGAGTACGCCGAAGCGCCCAAGGCCACCGTCATGTACCCCAACTGAGATAGCGTGGAATACGCAATAACGCGCTTAATATCGTTTTGAACAATACCCAGCAAGCCCATAAAAATCGCCGTAATGGCGCCAATCACCATCACAAATGAAAGCGCTGCATCAGATAACTCAAACACCGGTGAGAACCGCGCCACCATAAAAATGCCGGCGGTGACCATGGTTGCCGCATGAATTAAAGCGGAAATTGGCGTGGGGCCTTCCATGGAATCAGGCAGCCACACATGCAAAGGCACCTGCGCGGATTTACCCATGGCACCAATAAACAGCAAGATCGCGATCACCGTCGGCAAAGACCATTCAACCCCTGGCCAATATTCCACCTTCACGCTGGCTAACGCGGGTAACCGCTCAAAAAAGGTGGCGTAATCTAAGGTATTGGCATACATCAAAATGGCCGCAATGCCGAGTAAGAAGCCAAAATCGCCCACCCGATTAACGATAAAGGCTTTTAAATTGGCCAAAATAGCCGTTTCTTTTTTGTACCAAAAACCAATTAAAAGGTATGAAACCAAACCCACCGCTTCCCAGCCGAAGAATAATTGCAATAAATTATTGGCCATCACCAACATCAGCATCGAGAACGTAAACAGCGAAATATAGCTAAAAAACCGTGTATACCCCGGATCCCCTTGCATGTAGCCCACGGTATAAATATGCACCATCAAGCTCACGCCGGTGACAACCACCATCATCAGCACCGTGAGATGGTCAATCATAAACCCAATATCAAATTGGAATGAATCGGTGGCAGCCCAGGTATATACCGCCGCATTAAAGGTGGGTAACCCGCCCCAAACGTGCATATAAAACGTGTAAACAGATAAGCCAAACGCAATAGCCACCCCAATAATGGTGACCCAGTGCGCACCGGCATTGCCTATTTTTTTCCCAAACAAGCCCGCGATAAGGGCACCGAACAAAGGGGCAAGGACGATAGCGAGGTAAATTTTTTCCATAAATTACCCCTTCATCGCCGTTAAGTCTTCGACATTAATTGTTCGGCGGTTACGGAACAAGGTCACCAAAATTGCCAACCCAATGGCCGCTTCTGCCGCTGCGACCGTTAAAACAAAAAATACAAAAACTTGGCCGTTAATATCGCCCAAAAAATGCGAGAACGCGATGAAGTTGACATTAACCGCTAACAGCATCAATTCGATGGCCATTAAGAGCACCAGCACATTTTTTCGGTTTAAAAAAATGCCAGCCACGCTAATCGAGAACAAAATGGCGCCAAACAGAAGAAATTGGGACAAACTAATCACGACGCGTCGCTCCCGTTGCGATGGGTAAATTAAGTGGTTCTGGGGCAGGTTCGGCGGAAGGCATTTTTAAAACGCGCACCCGATCAACTTTGCGCACCCGAACTTGCGCATCAATATCTTGATAATGCGCGCCTTCCCGTTTGCGATGCGCAAGCGCAATAGCCGCAACAATTGCCACTAATAAAATAAAAGCTGCAATTTCAAAAGGGTAGACAAACTGGGTATATAAAACGGAGCCTAAGGCCAAGGTATTCGATGCCCCAGCAGCCGCCGGCATTGGGGCAGGAAAGGCAGCCAGCCCAAAACTTTGCGCGCCGACAATAAACCCAAGCTCAATAACCATGACCAAGGCCACAAAGACACCCACGGGCAGATTGCGCACAAAGCCTTCACGCAACGGGACAAGGTTCACATCGAGCATCATGACCACAAATAAGAACAGCACCATAACGGCGCCCACATAAACCAATAACAAAACAATGCCAAGGAACTCCGCTTCCATCAACACCCAGACGAGGGCGGTTGAAAAAAAAGTTAAGACCAAGAATAAAGCGGCGTGCACCGGATTTTTTACCGTCACCACCCGAATGGCCGAAATAACTGCGGATGAGGCAAACACATAAAACAAAAATTGATACAAAGTCATGCAAAAATCCTTAAGGGGGTGCTGGCACTACGCATCATTAGCGATAACGCGCATCGGCTAGGCGATCAGCCGCAATTTGTGGCTCCATTCGATCACCAATCGCCAGTAAGCGCTCTTTGGTCATAATATTTTCACCGCGATTTTCAAAGTGATACTCAAAAATACGCGTTTCAACAATGGAATCCACCGGGCAGGCCTCTTCACAAAAACCGCAATAAATACATTTGAATAAATCAATGTCATAGCGGGTAGTGCGGCGGGTGCCGTCCTCACGCAGTTCAGATTCGATGGTAATGGCCAGGGCCGGGCATACCGCCTCGCATAACTTACAGGCAATGCAGCGCTCTTCCCCATTGGCATAACGGCGCAGGGCATGAAGGCCACGAAACCGAGGGGACATCGGGGTTTTTTCTTCAGGGTATTGCACCGTAAACTTGCGCCCAAAAAAATACTTACCCGTGACCGATAACCCCAGAAATAACTCCCAGAGAAACCATGTTTTAACGAATTGCTTAAATGCGATCATTTGGACACCATGGGCGTTGAGTTATGCAAACCCAAGTTAATCAACCTCAAGCTAATTAAACTTAAGTTAGTCAAACCAAGGCCCTACTTTAAAATAAACCAACACACCCTCAACAAAAATCCAAAGGATGGTCACAGGGATAAATACCTTCCAGCCCAGGCGCATAATTTGATCATACCGATAACGGGGGAATGTCGCTCGGAACCATAAAAACAAGAAGAGCAAGATCACAATTTTAAGGAAGAACCACAAAATTCCCGGAATAAAACCAGTGAACGATTCCAACGCAGTGCCTTGAAAGGGCGAGAGCCAACCGCCTAAAAACAGCAATGCTGTGAGGGCGGAAATTAGAATCATGCTGGCATATTCCGCCAACATAAAGAGCGCGAAGGTGATGCCGGAATATTCGACATGAAAACCGGCGACAATTTCAGACTCCCCTTCGGATATATCAAACGGCGCGCGGTTGGTTTCGGCTACCCCAGAGATAAAGTACACCACAAACATGGGTAACAAGGGCAGCCAATACCAATTGAGTAGTCCGCCGGATTGTTTTTCAACAATTTCTGAAAGGTTTAAACTTTTGGCCGCCATAAGCACGCCCACCAGGGCAAAACCCATAGCAAGCTCATAGGCAACTTTGTGCGCCGCAGAGCGCATTCCACCGAGTAGCGCGTATTTGGAGTTCGATGCCCAACCGGCCAAAATAACCCCATACACACCCGCCGCGCCGATGGCCAACACATACAGCAACCCTGCATTAATATTGGAGAGCACCCAACCTTTATCAAATGGAATAACCGCCCACGCCACAAATGAGGCCACCAATATAAGCACGGGCGCAAAGTAGAATATGAATTTATTGGCCACATTGGGCGTAATAATTTCTTTAAATAACAGCTTGAATACATCCGCAAAAGGCTGAAACAAGCCATAGGGTCCCACACGATTAGGGCCGATACGCACTTGCATGTAGCCAATCACTTTGCGCTCAAAGTAGGTGAGATAAGCCACCGCGATCACAAGCGGCAACAAAACCACCAGCACCAGCAGGGTCGTTACGATGAGGTATTGCCAATCGGGCGACATCCACCCCAACAGGGGAGATAACCATTGCGCTAACATGCCACTGCCTCCCGCATAACCTCGACGGTGCCACCCTCAGCGGGTAACCCAGCGGTTGCAGCGCCGATATAAATCAGCAAAGAACCAGCTGGCACGCCCTCATCTACTTGAATCGGCAAAGATTGAGTGCGCCCCGCTTGCGTAATAGCCAGCAGCTCACCTGCCGCCCAACCCTGTGCGGCGGCATCCTTCGGGCTAACCAGACAATGATTTTGCCTCATTGCCAACTCCGTCATTTGCAACGGGCCCGCTCGGCGCACAACCCCATTAATACCATAAACGGCGATGGGCGCAATCCGCGTCCAAGCGTCCGCGTGCACTTCGGGTCGCGTGATGGCACCCAGCACTTCGCTTAAATTCGATAAATTAATGTGGGCGCATTGCGCTTGGATATCGCCTCGAATTTGAGCCGCGTCTAGGTAGTCAAACCCACTTAAATCCAGCAAGGTGCCCAGCACCCGCAGCACCTTCCAGCCCGGACGTGAATCAGCGAAAGAACGCACGATACCGCGCTGTGGCTGCCAGCGGCCTTCGCCATTTACCCAAGTGCCCGCCGATTCAACGGCGGTGCCGATCGGCAGAAGAATATTCGCGTAATCGAGTTGATGCGCGGAGACATGCGCCGTAAAACAGACCACGCACTCGGCGGATTTCAGACGATTAAGCGCGGCCATACCGGCGATTGAATCGAACTCAGGTTCAACGCCATAAAGCAGCATGGCAGGTTTGGGTTCAGCCAACAGCAACGAGGCATGAGCGCCTGAACCAATGGCCGGCTGCCCACCCGGCAATCGGTGGGGCACCGCACCGGCCAGCCAAGCCCCGGATTGATTCGCGCCTTGAGGCAAAACCCCCAACGCTGCATCGGTCGCTTTGGCGATTTGTGTCGCTAAATAACGAATAGCGCCAAAATTTGCATCGTTTTGCGCCAGATGACCTAAGAAAATCGCGCGCCGTTTGCCTTTTTTGAGATCCGCCAACAGGCCATCAATCATCAGCGCATCAACGGGCGCGGATTCAACTAAAGTTTCAGGCAATAAAACCCCAGCCGCCCGAGCCAAAACAATCAAAACATCCAGCATACCGGCCTGCGCGCCCGATACCCATTGTGTCGCATTGAAGGTTAATGCCTGCTCATAAGGATGCACTAAATGAATTTTCGCCCGGCCTTTGATTGCCGCTTGGCGCAATCTGTGGCCAAAGAGCGGGATTTCTTCTCGCACCATGGCACCCACCAGCACCACCGCATCAAGTTTGCTTATATCGGCAATATCCATCCCAAACCAAGGCATCACCCCATCACCCGCATCGGCGGAAAAATCCATTTGACGTAACCGATGATCAACATGGTTGGAGCCTAAGCCACGAATGAGTTTTTGAAATAGGTACAGCTCTTCCAGGCTGGCATTGGGTGAAATGAGCCCACCCAAAGCATTCGCGCCTTGCGCTTGCACCAACGCCTGCACCGATTGCGCCACCTCAGCCAAGGCGGTATCCCAATCGACCACGTGCCACTGGCCATTTCGTTTAATTTGCGGCTGCGCGAGGCGATCATCGGTAAACAAGCCCGTATAAGCGAACCGATCTCGATCAGCCAGCCAAGTTTCGTTGATTAATTCGTTATCACGCGGCACGGCGCGCATGATTTTGTTCTCGCGCGTGTGCAAATAGAGGTTGGAGCCAAAAGCATCTTGTGTGGCAACATGCGGTTGCTGCACCAGTTCCCAGGCGCGATAAGTATAGCGGGCAGGCTTTGAGGTAAGTGCGCCCACCGGGCATAAGTCAATCACGTTACCCGATAACTCAGAGCTCACACTTTTGGCGATATAGGTGCCAATTTCCATGTGATCCGAACGACCCACCACGCCCAATTCTTTGAGGCCGGCAATTTCTTCACCAAACCGCACACACCGCGTGCAATGGATGCAGCGGGTCATGTCGGTTGCAATCAAAGGGCCAATATCTTTATCTTTAACCACGCGCTTGGCTTCGGAATATTGCCCGACCCCTTCGCCGTAGCCCATGGCCACATCTTGCAGCTCGCACTCACCGCCTTGATCGCAAATTGGGCAGTCAAGAGGATGATTAATGAGCAAAAATTCCATGGTAGAACGCTGTGCCGCCAAAGCCTTTGGGCTGCGGGTTTGTACCCGCATACCCTCAGAAATGGGCGTTGAACACGCGGGCAAAGGCTTGGGCGCGCGTTCGACTTCAACCAAACACATCCGGCAATTAGCAGCGATAGACAGCTTGCGGTGATAACAAAAACGCGGAATGGTGATACCCGCCTGATCGGTAACTTCGATCAGCATGTCACCCTTACGGCCTTGCAACCGATGGCCATCCACCTCAATGGTGATCAAATCGTCGTGAATACTCAAAGACTTAACCCTGTATTTGTTAGACCGTCGCCAAACCATCAGCAATCATGCTGTGACCATGCTCAATGTAATATTCGAACTCGGGACGAAAATATTTAAGAAAGCTACGCACGGGCACCGCCGCCGCATCACCCAACGCACAAATGGTTCGCCCTTCGATTTTGCTGGCCACATCATCTAACCGATTGAGATCCGCCATCGCGCCCTTGCCTTCAACAATGCGGGTCAACATTCGATAGAGCCAACCTGTGCCCTCGCGGCAGGGTGTGCACTGGCCGCACGATTCGGAATAATAAAACCGTGAAATCCGCTGCAAAGCGCGCACCATGCAAGCCGAATCATCAATCACGATCAAACCGCCCGAGCCTAGAAACGTACCCGACTTGGCAATGGAATCGTAATCCATGCGTGTTTTAAGCATGATGTCGCCCGGAATAACGGGGGTTGATGAGCCCCCAGGAATCACCGCTTTGAGCTTGCGCCCTGCCCGCACCCCACCGGCCATCGCTAATAAATCCGCAAAGGGCGTGCCCATGGGAATCTCAAAAACCCCGGGCTTTGCCACATGACCCGATACGGAGAAAAGCTTAACCCCACCACTGTTGGGTACGCCCAAATCAGCAAACCATTGACCACCCTTGCGCATAATGGCAGGAACCGACGATAAGGTTTCGGTGTTATTGACCGTGGTCGGGCGGCCATACAAGCCAAAGTTCGCCGGAAAGGGCGGCTTAAACCGGGGCTGGCCTTTTTTGCCTTCCAAGGATTCGAGCAGCGCCGTTTCCTCGCCGCAAATATAGGCGCCCGCACCGAGCGTGCCATGCAAATCAAAGTCGATACCCGAGCCTTGAATATTTTTGCCGAGCAACCCCAAGGCGTACGCTTCTTTTAGCGCCGTCTCGAATCGCCGGAACACCAAATCGGTAAACTCGCCCCGCATGTAGTTATAGCCAACCGTGGCACCAATCGTGTAGCCGGCAATGGCCATTCCCTCAACCAAAGCATGCGGATTATTCAGCAAAATTTGACGATCTTTGGCCGTACCCGGCTCAGATTCATCGGAATTACACACCACATATTTTTGCCCCGGGGCATTGCGCGGCATAAACGACCATTTAAGCCCCGTAGGAAACCCCGCGCCACCACGACCACGCAAATTAGAGGCTTTAAGCTCTTCAATAATCAGCGAAGGATCGGTATTTTCAGCCAAAATTTTTCGCCACGCTGAATACCCGCCAATTTTGAGATAACTCTCCAGCGTCCAGGGCTCATCGAACTGCATCGTGGCAAAGCAGACTTGTTCAGTCATGGCGTTACTCCAACTGATCCAAAATGGCATCCACTTTTTCAGGGGTGAGCCGTTCGTAATAGACGTGATCGACTTGCATCATAGGCCCCCCATCGCAGGCAGCCAGGCATTCTTCTTCAACTTTAAGATAAATACGGCCATCCGGTGTGGATTGCCCAAGCTTAATGCCGAGCTTGCGCTCGCAATGCGCCACGATGTCATCGGAGCCCATCAGTGCGCAGGAAATATTGGTGCAAATCGACACATGATGCCGACCACAGGGCTTGGTTTCTAACATCGAATAAAATGTGGCCACTTCATAGACAGAAATGGGCGGAATTTCGAGGTACTCGGCCACCGCATCCATGAGTTCTGTCGTTAAAAAGCCTGAATTTTGGTGCTGCGTTTCCCGCAAGGCCGCCAAGAGCGCTGATTGCTTTTGCTCCGGTGGGTATTTGCCAAGCCAATGATCAATTTCATGGCGCGTATGTTCGGTTAACAAATGAACTTTACTGGCTTTCATTAACGATCCACCTCACCAAAGACAATATCTTGCGTGCCGATAATCGCCACGACATCGGCCAGCATGTGCCCGCGCGACATTTCATCCAGCGCCGACAAATGCGCAAAACCGGGCGCACGAACTTTCAACCGATACGGCTTGTTCGAGCCATCGGATACCAAATAAATACCAAACTCCCCCTTGGGGTGTTCGACCGCCGCATAGGTTTCACCCGCAGGCAAGCAATACCCTTCCGTAAAGAGCTTAAAGTGATGAATCAGGGATTCCATATCCGCTTTGACTTCTTCGCGGCGCGGTGGCGCAATTTTGCGGTCATCGACCATAATCGGACCTGGGTTTTTACGCAGCCAATCGATGCACTGAATAATAATCCGGTTCGATTGGCGCATTTCCTCAACCCGCACCAGATACCGATCATAACAATCGCCCGTGACGCCGACCGGAATATCAAAATCCAAACGATCGTATACCGCATAGGGTTGCTTTTTACGCAAATCCCAAGCCACACCAGAACCCCGCAACATGGGACCGGTAAAACCCAAGGCAATCGCACGCTCCGGGGTTACTACACCGATGTTGACCGTGCGCTGTTTCCAGATGCGGTTATCGGTAAGCAGGGTTTCATACTCATCAACATAGCCTGGGAAGCGCGCGGTAAAATCTTGCAAAAAATCCAGCAATGAGCCCTGACGCGACTCATTCATGCGGTTAACATCACGCGCACTGTGCCACTGCGATTTCTCATACTGCGGCATGGAATCGGGCAGGTCGCGCGCCACGCCACCCGGGCGGTAATAGGTTGCATGCAGACGCGCACCCGATACCGCTTCATAGCAATCCATCAGGTCTTCACGCTCGCGGAACGCATACAAAAAGACGGTCATGGCGCCAATATCGAGCGCGTGCGCGCCCAACCAAAGCAGGTGATTCAAAATGCGGGTGATTTCATCAAACATCACGCGGATATATTGCGCCCGTTCGGGGATTTCTAAATTCACCAACTGCTCAATAGCCCGCACATAAGCGTGCTCGTTGCACATCATCGAGACGTAATCCAAGCGGTCCATATACCCAATTGACTGATTATAGGGCTTACTTTCCGCGAGCTTTTCCGTACCGCGATGCAGCAGTCCGATATGGGGATCCGCCCGCACGATGGTTTCCCCATCCATTTCGAGCACAAGGCGCAAAACCCCATGCGCAGACGGGTGCTGGGGGCCAAAATTTAGGGTGTAATTCGCAATTTCAGGCATGACTACTTCCCGCCCTTGCCGAGATAACGACTGTCGTGACGATAAACACGCGGTACAAGCACGCGCGGCTCGATAGATACCGGCTCGTATACCACCCGATTTTTCTCAGGGTCATAGCGCACTTCCACATGCCCGATCAACGGGAAATCTTTGCGGAAGGGATGCCCTACAAAACCATAATCCGTCAAAATTCGACGCATATCGGGATGATCATCAAACAAAATACCAAACAGATCAAACGCTTCACGCTCAAACCAATTCACAGTCGGCCACACTTGGGCGACCGAGGGCACCATGGGCGCATTGACATCTGGGCACGCAATGCGCACACGCAAACGCCAATTGTGTGTGTAAGAAAGCAAATGCGCGACCACCACAAAACGGGGTCGAGTGGCTGCACCCATATCTAATGATTCACCAAATTTCAAACGCGCACTACTAGCGGGCTCAACCCCCCGGCTATAACCCGAGAAGGAAACCGTTTCCTCTCCCGCCCATTCCGACTGACCGTACTCAAGATAATCAACACCACACAAATCAACACATTGATCAAACGCGGTCGAGGGGGATTGCGCAAGCAACTTGGCAGCGGCCAACCAATGCTCTGCCAAAACCTCAATGGTGAGCTCATCGAGCGCCTGGGTGGCATGCACCAAAAGCGAGCCTAAAACAGCTTCCACTGCGGGCTGCAAGGTCGGATTGAGTTTTTGCTGCACAGTCATTTGGTCATTTCACCCCGATTTTTAAGGCCAAATCCATCAGCTACGCGCGATGGTATTGGTGCGACGAATCTTGTTTTGCAGCTGAATAATACCGTAGAGCAAGGCCTCGGCCGTGGGCGGGCAACCCGGCACATAAATATCAACCGGAACAATGCGATCGCACCCCCGCACCACGGCGTAAGAGTAATGATAGTACCCCCCCCCGTTGGCGCAAGAACCCATCGAAATAACCCAACGTGGCTCGGCCATTTGGTCATACACTTTGCGCAAAGCGGGCGCCATTTTATTAACCAAAGTGCCCGCCACAATCATCACATCTGATTGACGGGGGCTTGGACGAAACACCACGCCAAAACGGTCTAAATCATAACGCGCCGCGCCCGCGTGCATCATTTCAACTGCGCAGCAGGCTAAACCGAACGTCATAGGCCACAGTGAGCCGGTGCGCGCCCAGTTAATGAGCTTATCGGCCGAGGTGGTGACAAACCCCTTATCAAAAACGCCTTCTATTCCCATTCCAGCGCTCCTTTTTTCCACTCATAGATGAAGCCGATCACCAGAACCCCTAGAAAAATTGCCATGGCAATTAATCCAAAGTGCCCTATTTGATCGAGCGCCACGGCCCAAGGGAACAAAAAAGCGATTTCAAGATCAAAGATAATAAATAGAATGGCTACGAGATAGTAGCGAATATCAAATTTCATGCGCGCATCTTCAAATGCAGGAAAACCGCATTCGTAGGGCGCATTTTTAGCCGGATCAGGCCGCTTAGGCGCCAGTAACTGACCGCCAAAAAGCAACCCTAACGAGAACAAGGTCGCAACACTGAAAAAAATCAGGATAGGAAGATAACCTTCTAACACGGGGCACCCTCGTGGTCGGTGCGAACTTAGGTTCGCTGGTTTTTTGGCGCGCAAACTAAATCTCAGCACACAGTTTAGACTGCGGACTGGTTTAATTCGATTGTATAAAAACAGTATTTGGTGCGGACGGTGGGACTCGAACCCACACAGCTTTCGCCACTACCCCCTCAAGATAGCGTGTCTACCAATTCCACCACGTCCGCTAAATTCTTAACTTGACCCCCGCAAGATTTATGCACCTTGCTTTAGCCAAATTTTGCCGAAGCTTGCGCTAAGGCCGCATCCCATTGCCTATTTCGGTGCGCCGCCGGTCGGGATATCCCCTTGCTTTGGCTCTGCCGTTGCAGGCGCCGGCTGTTCACTGCTGGGCGTGGATGGCACGTCCGCGGGTTTAGCCGGCGCTGAATTAACCGGCGCCACGGGGTTTTGCCCAGGCACCTCGTTTGAACCCGTACTTGAAACGGGCACAGAATTTACCACGCTCAATGGCATATGTGAAGTATTAATGACATAAGCCAGCAACAAACTGGTGCCAAAGAAAGCCACAACTAGCCAGCCGGTTAACTTTTGCAAAAAGGTCGCCGCGCCCCGCGCGCCAAATACAGTACCCGATGAACCGGAACCAAACGCGGCACCCGCATCGGCGCCCTTACCGTGTTGAATTAAGACCAAGCCGATCAGCGTTAGCCCAATCAACACATGAACGATTAATATCAAAGTTTGCATTATACCTATCTCAACGAGTCGGCCGCAGCGCGACAAATAATCAGAAAATCTTCCGCTTTTAATGATGCGCCGCCAATTAAGCCGCCATCAATATCTGGCTCAGCAAATAACTCAGCCGCATTATCCGCTTTGACCGACCCGCCATACTGGATACGAACAGCGCGTGCCACAGCAGGGTTTTGCGTGCTAAGCACGCCACGAATCATAGCGTGCATAGCTTGTGCTTGCGCGGGCGAGGCGGTTAGCCCTGTGCCGATCGCCCAAATGGGCTCATAGGCGATTACGAGCCGCTCAAATTGCGCAATACCAATCTCATTCAACACGGCTTGAATTTGGCCTTCAACCACCGCGTTCATCTGCCCCGCTTCGCGCTCTTCAAGCGTTTCACCGACACAAAGCACGGGGGTGAGGCCCGATTTTAACGCGAGGTGTGTTTTGCGAGCGACAGTTTCATTGGTTTCACCAAATAGCGCGCGCCGCTCTGAGTGCCCAACCAATACATAACGACAACCCACTTCTCGCAGCATTTCAGCCGAAACTTCACCCGTGTACGCACCCGTTGTAAATTCAGAGCAATTTTGACCGCCCACCGCCAACGTTGTGTGCGCCGCTTGGTGAACAGTTTGGGGAATAAACACATGCGGCGGGCAAACCCCAACATCGACGACATCTAACGCGGGCATCCCCGAGAGGATGCTGGCGACTAATGCGTCAGAAGCGGCAGCGGTGCCGTTAAGCTTCCAGTTCCCGAGTACGATTGGCTTACGCATGCCGAGTTAATTCCCCTAAAATTGAAGCAATAAATGATATTTCAAGCACCAAAGCACACCGTGCCCGCCCCTAAAAAGGCCGCTAAGATTACTTGTACCGCCTCGTTAAATCAATCTTTCAAACTAATTGCGCATAGATGCACGCCTAGCTTTGGCTCACAGCGCGAATTTCATTCGCCAAATTTTGCGCAAGCAGTGCTACCTGCTCACCGCTCTCACCTTCGACCATCACACGAATGAGCGGCTCTGTTCCTGAGGCGCGCAGCAATACTCGCCCTCGGTCACCTAAGGATTGCTCGGCTTTTTGCACGGCGCCCACAATGGCGGGATGATTGAAATCAACGCGTTGATCGGTTCGGATATTGATTAACGTTTGGGGGTAAATTTTCACATCGGCCGCGAGTTGATGCAAAGGCTTGCCTGAGTGTTTAACTGCCGATACCACTTGCAGCGCGGCAATAATGCCATCTCCCGTGGTGTGTCGATCAAGGCAAAGAATATGCCCCGATGATTCCCCCCCCAGGAGCCAACCCTGGTGCTTTAATGCCTCGTGAACGTGCCGATCCCCGACCTTGGCGCGAAGAAAGGGGAGCCCCAGTTTTTTAATGGCCTGCTCTAAACCCAGGTTACTCATCTGCGTGCCGACCACGCCGCCCGCATAACCCGCTCGGCGCACGCGATCGGCTGCAATGATATACAACAGCTTATCGCCATCCAGCACCCGACCTTCACCATCCACCATCAAAACACGATCCCCATCCCCATCCAGCGCAATACCTAAATCAGCCCGAAACTCCGCCACAGCGCGCTGTAAGGCAGCGGGCTCCGTGGAACCGACCCCTGAGTTAATATTCAAGCCATCCGGCTCAACCCCAATGCGGATCACCTCAGCGCCCAGCTCAGTGAACACCCTGGGCGCCACCTGATAGCCCGCACCATGCGCGCAATCCACCACAATACGAAAATTAGCAAGGCTCAATCCAATTTCAACCGAGCTTTTGCAAAACTCAATATACCGACCCGGCGCATCATCAATACGCTGAGCCTTGCCCAACAAATTTGAAGGCGCGACCGTCATAGGCTCATCCAACATCGCCTCTATTTGCGCTTCGATCGCATCGGGGAGCTTTTCACCGCTGGCAGAAAAAAACTTAACCCCGTTATCATGGAAAGGATTGTGCGACGCGCTAATGACAACGCCCGCAGAACCCCGCAGGGTTCGAGTAAGGTACGCAATAGCGGGGGTAGGCATGGGTCCAAGTAAACGCACATCCACGCCGGCAGCTGAAAAACCTGCCTCCAAGGCGGACTCAAACATATAGCCGGATATCCGAGTGTCTTTCCCAATTAAAACCCGCCGCCGGCCTTCCTGCCCAAGCACCATGCCGGCAGCCCAGCCCAGCTTAAGCACAAATTCAGGCGTCATCGGCCACTGCCCAACGGCACCCCGCACACCATCCGTACCAAACACCTTCATTAACCCAGCTCCATTCAAATTTTTAATCGCCCACATCCTACCCAAGCGGTTCGTGTTCACCAAATAAAAAACCGCGCCAATCTAATTTGGCGCGGTTTTATCTCATCAAAACAATAGGCAAAAACAATTACTCAGAACAATTACTCAGAACGATTACTCAGTTTGAGCCATATTGTTATGCGCACCTGGCGTATTCATCTGAGAAATGTAGGCCGCTAGATCCCGAATCTCATCGGGCGTCAGGTATTTAGCCTGAGCCGCCATAACATAAGAATAAGGACCAAGCTGCTTACCTGCCTTATACATTTCCAACATAGAGGCCGTGGCAGAAACCGGCAAACCAGACAACTTAGGCGCATTTAACAGTTTGGCCCCTTCGCCTTCCGCACCGTGGCACACCGCACACGATGAAAACAAGGCATGACCAAAGCCAATATTGGCATCAGCTGCAATCATTGGCACGGCAGGGGCGGCTGGCGCCGCTGCAACAGGTGCCGCACCAGCGGCGGCAGGGGTTGCAGCAGCAGCCGCACCACCACCGAATGTGGTTGCAATATAAGCAGCTAAATCGGCGATGTCTGCCGGCGATAAGTTCGCAACTTGGGGCGCCATGGTGCTATAGCGCGCACCACCTAAATTATGCTTTTTCAAATAGTCCATATCGCCTTTTTTGAAGGCCGTCAGGACGGCATCTGCATCGACAGCAGATAAATGCGTCAGCGCAGGGAAAGCGCCCCCATTGCCCTTGCCATCAGCCCCATGACACGCAGCGCAGGTAGCAAATTTAGCTTTGCCCGCAGCCGCATCACCAGCAGCCATTGAAACCAATGGCTGAACCATTAAACCACCCAGCACGATAGCGAGCAGTGAACGACGGATCATTTTCATAATTTCTCTCTCATTATTTTTAAGACAACCCAATGAGTCTGTGCGTTTTTGGCACGAACTTGTTGAGTCCAACACCCCCCATATAAAGTATCAGAGAACACTAATGATGGACAAACGAATGAGACTTATGCCATAGAAAAATAATGTATACCCAGGCACGCCCAATCAAAAAATTAGGCTGACTGAACGGCCATTAAGAGCTTAAGCCCATCTCGCGTGGCCGCCACATCATGAACCCGTACAATGCGCGCGCCGCGTTCAACCGCCATTACAGCCGCAACAACACTCCCTATCGCTCGCTCTGACACTGCTCGATTCAGCGTCTCTCCAATCATTCGCTTGCGGGAGACGCCAACCAGTAGTGGTAAATTTAATGTACCAAGCAAACCGATATTTTTTAACAATTGAAGATTTTGCGCCGTATTTTTTGCAAAACCAAAGCCCGGATCTACCCATAAAGACGATCGGGGTATGCCGGCGGCAACAACAACCGCCACACGTTCAGCAAGTGCACTGAGAACCTCATCCACCACATCGTGATAGGTCTCGTAGCGGCTCATGGTGCCAGGTTCGCCGCGCATGTGCATGAGGCACACGGCCACCCCTTGATCACGCACTAACGGCGCGACCGCCGCGAGGGCGCCCTCGCGGGTGAGCGACCGAACATCGTTAATAAGTGAAGCGCCCGCGTGCACAGCGGCGGTCATGACACGGGGGTCACTCGTGTCGATCGAGAGTGGCGCATCAAAACGCTGCCGTAATGCCTCAATCGCGGGAATAACCCGCTCAAGCTCGTGCTCAGCGCTAACCGGGGTGGCATCGGGGCGAGTGGACTCGCCCCCAATATCGAGTATATCGGCGCCATCCGCTAGCATTTGAGCCACTTTATCGATCACTTTAGCGACATTGACTTTGCCGGAACCATAAAAAAGACCCCCGTCCGAAAAGGAATCAGGAGTCATATTTAAAATAGCCATAATGAGCGGATGACCTGAATGAATCATCCGCCACAACCCCAACGCAGGGGGTTGCGCGCACTCAATGTTGGTTTGCGGGGCCACTCACCGGATCCGAGGGCTTAGCCGACGCATCAACCACAGGCTCGGTGGCGGGTAGGGTTGCTGCAACGCCCGTACCGCTGGCAGGCGGTGTGCTGCTTGGCGTATCCGAACCTTGACCCCAACCGGATGGCTCCCGCACGGTGCTGCGCGCCATCAAATCATCAATTTGCCCTAGATCAATCGTTTCATATTTCATTAAGGCTTGCGCCATGGCGTGAAGTATGTCGATATTATCGTTCAACAACTGATTGCATCGTTGGTAATTGCGATCAATAACGCCACGGATTTCAGAATCAATAATACTCGCCGTGGTATCTGAAACGTTGCTGCCCGGCGTTTGACGACCAAACATCATGTCGCCATCTTCTTCGGAGTACATTAATGCACCCAGCCGATCCGACATGCCCCACTTGGTGACCATATTGCGGGCAATTTCAGTGGCCCGCTCAATATCGTTCGATGCGCCCGTGGTGACCGCCTCAGCCCCAAAGATTAGCTCTTCGGCAATGCGCCCACCAAACAAGCTAGAAATATTCGATTCCAACTTGCGCTTAGAGTAGCTGTACCGATCTTGATCAGGGAGGAACATGGTCACGCCCAAAGCACGGCCACGAGGAATAATAGAAACCTTGTACACAGGATCGTGCTCTGGCACTAAACGCCCCACAATGGCGTGGCCGGCTTCATGGTAGGCCGTAAGCTTTTTCTCTTCTTCGCTCATCACCATGGATTTGCGTTCCGCACCCATAATGATTTTATCTTTCGCGCGCTCAAGATCAGCCATAACCACTTCATTTTTGTTGGCTCGCGCCGCAAATAAAGCCGCCTCGTTGACTAAATTGGCCAAATCAGCGCCAGAAAACCCTGGGGTGCCGCGTGCCAGCAAGCTCGGTGTAATATCCGCAGAGGCGGGCACTTTGCGCAGGTGAACTTTTAAAATTTGCTCACGACCCCGAACATCAGGCAAACCCACAACGACTTGGCGATCAAATCGACCCGGGCGCAGCAAGGCTTTATCCAGCACATCAGGGCGATTGGTTGCGGCAATAATAATCACGCCTTCATTGCCCTCAAAACCGTCCATCTCGACCAGCAACTGGTTTAAGGTTTGCTCACGCTCATCGTGACCGCCGCCCATGCCAGAGCCACGATGACGGCCAACGGCATCAATTTCATCGATAAAAATAATGCAGGGTGCTTGCTTTTTAGCTTGCTCAAACATGTCGCGAACACGCGATGCACCGACACCGACAAACATTTCGACAAAATCTGAACCAGAAATTGTAAAGAACGGCACCTTGGCCTCACCCGCCACGGCTTTGGCAAGCAAGGTTTTACCCGTGCCGGGTGGCCCCACCATCAAAACGCCGCGCGGCACGCGGCCACCCAAGCGCTGAAACTTACCCGGATCACGCAGGAAATCGACCAGCTCTACGACATCTTGCTTGGCTTCATCCGCGCCCGCCACGTCATTAAAGGTGACTTTAACCTGATCTTCGCCCAAGAGCTTGGCCTTTGATTTGCCAAAACTCATGGCACCCCGGCCGCCGCCGCCCTGCATTTGGCGCATAAAAAACACCCAAATACCAATCAAGAGCAAGAACGGGAACCATTGAATAAAGATGGTCATCAACAAAGAGGGGCGCTCGGGCGGCATCGCATCAATTTTAACGTTGTTGCTCAGCAAATCACCCACCATGGCGCGGTTGTCCGTTTCGGGGCTATAAGTTTCAAAACTCGCACCTGAACTCGTTTTGCCGGTAATGGTTTTACCTTCGATGATGACAGAATCAACACTCCCTCCTTTGACATCACTCAAAAACTGGGAGTAACTCATCGGCTGCGAGGCTGTCGAGCGGGTGCTAAAGCTGTTGAACACAGTCATTAGTACCACCGCAATCACAACCCAGACCAAAATATTTTTCGTTAAATCGTTCAACACACCACCTCTAAATGCCCATGCCATTGCTTGCGGGGAAGCCATACCCCGATAAAAAAATTTATTACTCTACCTTATACCACGCGGTGCCCTTGCGCCACCAAATACACCTCTTTGGAGCGCGGGCGCGAGGCTTTGGGCTTTCGCACCGAGACCTCTTTAAACGCGACGCGGGCTAACTTCATGTAGGCATCAAAACCGATACCTTGAAAGAGTTTAGTCACAAAAGCACCCTCAGGCTTAAGCATCTGATGACAAAAATCTAAAGCAAGTTCCGCCAAATACATCGCGCGGGGAATATCGACCGATTCCACGCCACTCATATTGGGTGCCATATCGGAAATTACAAGGTCTACGGGGGCATTCTCTAAGCGCGCCGTGAGATCAGCCAAAACGGCGTTGCTTGAAAAATCACCTTGGATGACCGTGGTGTGTGCAAAATGATCCATGGGCAATAAATCGAGCGCAAAGATATGCCCTTTATCGCCAATGACTTGCGCCGCATATTGCGTCCATCCGCCCGGGGCTGCACCTAAATCCACCACGCGTTGGCCTGCTTTCAAAAAACGATCGCGCTCGTTTAGCTCCATAAGCTTGTATACAGCGCGTGAACGATAACCTTCTCGCTTCGCTTTGAGCACGTACTCATCGCGAAAATGCTCAGCCAACCACCGTTGGCTACTTCCCGACCGTGCCATAGGCACCTCTATCCAAAATACAATCGCGCATTATCGCCGCATTAGGTTTGTTTAGCCAAATGAAAGAACCGCTTAAATGCGCCAAAATGAATACCTCATTTATCTGCGCGCCGAAAGCAACTGAGCTTGTGGTCATCTACCAGCCCCATGGCCTGCATGTAGGCATAGCAGATGGTTGACCCCATAAACTTAAATCCCCGCCGTTTCAAATCGGCGCTGAGGGCATCAGATTCCGGCGTAGTCGTGGGGCATTCGGCCTGCGTGCGCCACACATTTACCTGGGGTTGACCGCCCACAAAACGCCAAACATAGGCATCAAAGCTACCAAACTCGGCTTGAATCGCGAGAAAACGTTGTGCGTTGTTAATCGTGGCCAATATTTTTAACCGGTTACGCACGATGCCGGCATCCATGAGCAAGGCTTGAATTTTATCTTCGTTATAGCGCGCGATGAGTGCGGGGTCGAACTGATCAAACGCGAGCCGATACGCGGCACGCTTGCGCAAAATGGTGTACCAACTTAAGCCGGCTTGTGCTGATTCGAGAAGAAGAAACTCAAATAGCTTGCGGTCATCATGAACGGGCACCCCCCACTCCGTGTCGTGGTAGGCCACATAATCGGGTCGATTCAAATCGACCCAATCGCATCGACACACCATGCCGGTTAGGTATCAGTGCTTCATCATCGGCATCATGGGGCGTTTTTTAACCGGCACATTGAGCGTTTCGCTCGACCCATCAGCAAAACTTAACGTAACAGGCACGGTTTCACCGGCCACCAATGCTTTTTCAGGGCCAATCAACATGATATGAAAACCGCCCGGCGCGAGCTTGGTTTCGCCATGGGGGGCGATTGCGATTTCTTTTTGCTCGATCATTTTGTGCATACCATTTTCTTCAATGGATTTATGCAACTGAACTTCTTTGAATCCCGGGGCTGCGGCTTTAACCAATGCCTCTGGTTTATCGGAGGTATTTTTCATATCCAAAAAAACGGCACTGGCCATAGCGCCGGGCGGTTGTTCGGGAATCCAAGCCTCTGAAATAACGGGCGCTGCAGCGGCCATGCCGCTCATGCTTATTAATACCGAACCGATTAAAAAACGTTTCATTGCACTACCTCTTTAAAAAATCGAACTAAAGCCTGATCCATTGCCGCCGGATCATGGGGTGAGGGTAAAATGGCCACCATTTTTCCCTCAGGAGAGATTAAACGGTACGCCGTATCGTGATCAATCTCATAAATCGTATCGCCGGGCGCATGGGGCGATACCCGATAGCCCGCTTTAAGGGGCTGGGTTACTTTATCGATCATCGCGCGCGTGCCCGTCATGCCCAAAAACTTGGGATCAAAATAATGCACATAGTCGGCAATGCGCTTGGGCGTATCGCGCTCGGGGTCTACCGATAGAAACACAATTTGCCAGTGCACATCGGGCAGCGATTTTTGTAACTGGGGCAGCAAGCCCGCCAATGCGGTTAGCTCGGTGGGGCAAACATCTGGGCAAAAGGTGTAGCCGATATAAAATAAAGTCCAGTGATCTTTAAACAACGCCGGCGTTGCGATAGCGCCATCAACGCTCATAAAGTCGGCAGCGGGTACGCTAATGGCAGGATTTACCGGACGCAGCACGAGCAAATCATGGGATTCAAAAGCAGCCAAACGTTTCGGTGCAATGGCCTGCTCATTCACATTACCACTGGGCGCATTTTGGCCGCAGGCGGTGGTTAAGAGCGCAAAACTCAAAAGCCACGCGCCCCATGCGCCCCGCCGCAGCATTCGAGCGGAATTAAATAAAAACCCTGCGGTTGGTGATTGCAAAAAACCCAAGATACTCTCCTATTGCGCGCAACTTGATTCAAATCCGCCCGCCAGCCCACCGTACCCTGCGAACTGATTGGTTAAAAGTGATTAAGCCGTTAATATGCCAGCCTATCTGCGCGAGCAACAGTGTGTTATTTCACACACCCACCTCTATTTGCGCCGGCCCTCATCCCTAAACACAAGATAAAAATGGCACTTACAACCAAACAAAAACAATTTCTCCGTGCGCAGGCACACCACCTAAGCCCCGTCGTGTTGCTTGGCCAGCACGGGCTGACTGAAGCCGTTATGGCTGAAATCGAGCTGGCTTTAGGCATTCATGAGCTGATTAAAGTGCGCATTCCCGGTCAGGATCGGGAAGACAAAAAAGCCATGATGCACCAAATTGCGACCACGACCGCCGCAGAACTCGTGCAAACCGTGGGGCACATGGCCGTTTTCTACCGCCCTGATCCCGATGGTGCGCGGTTAATTCTGCCCAAACCCGAGCGAGCGGGTGGCCGAAAACCGCTCTAAGCCGCCATGATTCTGCCTTGTTTAAGCGAGGGTGAGCAGGCCGACCCGACGGATTTTCCGCCCGCTCATCGCGCACTCAACGAGCCCAACGGCTTGCTGGCGGTTGGCGGTGATTTATCCTTAGCCCGCATGATCGCCGCTTATCAACGGGGTATTTTTCCTTGGTTTGGTGTGGGCGACCCTATTTTGTGGTGGTGCCCTGATCCGCGCACCGTATTAACGCCTGAGCAGTTTCATCTCACAAAATCGCTTAAAAAATGGCGGCGCCAATCACGCTATCGCATCACGGTGAACCAGGCTTTTGCCGATGTGGTGGCCGGTTGCGCCGCGCCACGGACAGATCAAGAGGGCACTTGGATTGTGCCGGAGATGTTCGCGGTTTTTGTGGCGCTTCATGAGGCCGGATTGGGTTACTCGGTTGAGGTGTGGGATAAAAACCAACTGGTCGGCGGGTTATTTGGCGCTAAATTTGGCCGCGTCGCCTTCGGTGAATCGATGTTTAGCCGTGCGCCCAATGCCTCAAAATTTGCGCTTGCCGCCATTTTGGTTGACGCGTGTTGGGGCACCCTTGATTTCATGGATTGCCAATTCACAACCCGCCACTTACTCAGCTTGGGCGCACAGGAATGGTCCCGCAGTTATTTTTTGCATCGCTTAACAGCAAGCCTTTCAGCACCAACTAGCGATTGACGAATTCACCTGCTGCCTTGATGATCAAAATCAATCTTATTGACCGCCCCCAAGTATCGCCCCTAGGGATATTCTCTAGGGATAACGTTAACGGTACCCCCCATGCAACATGATGTTATGGCTTCTTTACTGATTTTACTGATTATTTCAGTCATCGCCGTGGTGGGCTTTCGGCGTCTGCATTTGCCTGCGATTTTGGGCTATCTTGCCGTTGGCGTCATTGCAGGCCCGTTCAGCTTGGGCTGGATTCGCGATCAATCCGATATCCATATTATTGCGGAATTTGGGGTTGTTTTTTTATTGTTCATGCTGGGGCTAGAGTTTTCATTGCCGCGCCTGATCGCCATGCGCCGTGCCGTGATTGGCATGGGCGGCGCGCAAGTGCTGGCCACGGCGATGGTGACGGGTTTTGCGGCTTGGCTGATGGGGTTTTCACCTGCCGCCGCCTTTGTGCTGGCGGGGGTGCTTACCGTGTCCTCCACCGCCATCGTAATCAAACAACTGGGCGAGCAGCTTGAACTCAATAGCCGCCACGGCAATAACGCGGTAGGGATTCTCTTATTTCAAGACCTCGCCGTTATTCCGTTTTTAATTATCATCCCGGTGCTGGGTGCCGCCTATGGCCAGCAAGAGAATACCGACCCAACGGCTATTGCCCTGAATATCGCCACCACCATTGGCTTTGGCGTGTTGGCTGCGGGCGTGCTGTTTTTTGGTGGCCGCTGGGTGCTGCGCCCCGTGTTTCGGGAAATTGCCCGCGCGCGTTCCGCCGAGCTATTCACCATTGCCGTGTTATTGGTTGTATTGGGTGCTGGCTGGCTCACCGATCAAGCCGGTTTATCTTATGAATTGGGGGCATTTTTGGCGGGCATTGCGCTCTCTGAAACCCAATTCAAGCATCAAATTGAGGCCGATATTCGCCCGTTTCGCGACGTGTTGCTGGGCTTATTTTTCATCACCATCGGCATGATGCTCAATGTGCGTGAGTTGCCGCTTATTTTAGGCTGGGTCGTTTTGCTGTTAGCCCTCGTGGTGCTGGTTAAAACCACCATCATTTTTTTGATTGGGCGCGCGATGGATGAAGACCATGGCGTGGCGTTGCGCACGGGGCTGGTACTCGCCCAAGGCGGCGAGTTTGGGTTTGCCATGTTAGCCATTACCGCCCCCAGCATCATGACCGACTACCAGCGGCAAATCGTGCTGGCCGTGGTGATTTTCTCGATGGTTTTAACCCCTTTTCTGGTGAAATTTAACGGGTTATTGGCCAAGCGCATTGTGCCGAGCTACCGCAAAGATCGCCAAAAGCAAACCGAAACGATTGATCAGTTTGCCAGCACGATGAGCGGCCATGTGGTGATTTGCGGCTTTGGTCGCGTCGGGCAAAATATTGCGCGCTTATTGCAAAGCGAAGGGTTTGAGTACACCGCCATTGATGTCGATATTGATATTGTGCGCCAGGCACGCCAAGCGGGATTACCCGTACACTTTGGCAACTCAACCCATGCCGATATTCTTGAGGCGGCGGGTTTGAGCCGCGCGCGGGTGCTGGTGGTTTCGCACCTAGATGAAACCTCGGCGCTCAAAACAGTTGAAGTGGCGCGCAGTTTATCGGGCGAGATTCCCATCATGGTGCGCGCCCGCACCGATGAGCAGCTCGATCCTTTATTCCATGCAGGCGCCACCGAAGTGGTTTCCAGTATTTATGAGATGAGCCTTGTGCTTTCTGGCAATGTGTTGCGTGCTTTGAATGTTCCTGTATCTAAAATTATCCGGCAAATTCAAGAAATTCGGCGCGAGAATTACGCCCCGCTGAGGCACACCTACGCAGGCAACCGCGCTCGGGGGTCGGGGGATTTGATTCCCATATCACCCCGCACCTTGCGCAATATTGCCTTAGTGCCCGGCGCCTATGCGATCGGAAAGCCCCTGGCCAGCGCCATTCCGGCAAACAAAACCATTACGATAGATGCCATTAACCGCTCGGGTATTCGGGGAGAATCGCCGCAAGAAGACACGGTTTTGCAAGAAGGCGACACCCTAACCCTGTACGGAGCGCCCACTGAGCTTGATAGCGCCGAGCATTTTTTGCTGACCGGTCGAGAATAAATCCAAGCATCCCGCCGTTGATAGTCGGTTTTGCTGCTAAAATTTATGAGATTCATCCAAGGGGAAACCGCCATGATTAACCTGCCCGCCCAATACAGCAATACACCGATGGCCGATGGCGCGCTCAACCTTAGCACGGCGCAAAATCAAAATGCCGCCTCGGCACAATCGCGCAACACACCTGTCGAGCCGCAAACCCCCAACCGGGTCAGTAGCCCGGAGCAAATTGCCAGCGCGCTTAAAAGCCAGCAAGGTGCCAGTGGCGTAGCCACACCGGCCAGCATGGGGTATCTGCTGGATGTTCGCGCTTAACCGGCTGATATAGTTCATTTTTATTTCGATTTATTCGGCTTTACATAACATCATCTTCACGCCGAGCAGGGCAAGTTGGGCGCGTTTTTGGCGCAGCCTCACCGTAAAAACCCCGATAAACGGTATGATCGGCGCGCGCAGGCAACCTAAAAAGTGCCGCCTTTAAGATGCAAGATCGCCTTAACTGCGCCACAATCTTGCGCGACCTACTCAAGAGCCCCCATTAAACCCACATGGCGCATTCCAAACACCCCCTCCTTACGATTCCTCAAACGCCACTTGCGCCGACTTTTTTGCGCAGTGCCCGCTTGCTTGGCGTCGCACAGACGTTAGCCGACCTTGCACAGCGCACCCCGCAGGCTATTTTAGCCATCGCGCCCGATAGCCGCAGCGCCACCGACATGGCTGAAGCCTTGGCTTTATTTGGCTGCCAAGCGGAAATTTTTCCCGATTGGGAAGTGCTGCCCTATGATCGGTTCTCACCGCATCAAGAGTTAATATCCGATCGCCTCGCCAGGCTTTGGTACCTGCCCCGCACCGAGGGCGGCGTTACGCTCATTGCCGCGCCCACGTTATTGCAACGCCTATCGCCCCCGGCCTTTGTAACCGGCAACAGCTTTTTGCTGCACGCGGGCGATAAACTTAACCGCGATGCCTACCGCCAGCAGCTCACCGATGCCGGGTATCTTGCGGTTACCCAAGTGGTGCAGCCGGGCGAATTTGCCGTGCGCGGTGGCTTAATTGATGTGTTTGCGATGGGCATGAGCCAGCCGGTGCGCATTGATTTGTTCGATGATGAAATAGAAACCCTGCGATTGTTTGACCCCGAAACCCAGCGCTCGGCCGAGCCGGTTGATCGCATTACCTTGCTTCCGGCGCGTGAATATCCTTTAAACGAGGAAGGCATTGCCCTATTTCGGCGCAACTGGCGCAACCGGTTTGAGGGCGACCCCACCCGCAGCCCCGTGTATAAACAAATTAGTGAGGGCTTAATCCCCGCAGGCATTGAAACCTATTTGCCGCTGTTTTTTGAGCGCACCGCCACCCTATTCGACTACCTACCCAAAAACGCCTTACTGTTCACCTTACCCGGCATTGAGGCATCGCTCGACCGGTTCACCCATGACACCATCCATCGCTTCACCCAGCGGGCGGGCGATGTAAGCCACCCGTTGTTACGCCCCGATGAGCTCTATCAAACCCTGGATGAATACCAAGCGCAGCTCAAGCACTGGCCGCGTTTTATCACCCTGAACGCCGACCACCCAGGCCTACCCCAAGCCCTTGTTTTACCGAACAAACCCCTGCCAAACCTCAGCAGCCCAAACTTTACCATCAGCCAAAGTGGCGATGCGGAACTGGCCGGTTTAATCGCGTTTGCCAGCGATTTTGCGGGGCGCATTCTCGTCACGGCAGAAAGCCCCGGTCGTCGGGAAGCCTTGGCCGACCAATTAGCCAAGGCGCGCTTGACCGCCCCCGTGTTTGAACGCTTTGAGCAATGGCTTGAAAGCGATGCGCGCTTGGGCTTGCTCGTGTCATCCATCGAGCAGGGGGCGATTTTGCATCTCCCCGATCAAAACGCCCCGCTCGCCCTCATCACCGAAACCGATTTATTTGCCGAACGCGTGGCCCAGCGGCGCAAATCCAGCACCCGCACCCGCGATGCCGATGCGTTAATCAGCAACTTAAATGAGCTGGCCATCGGTGCGCCCGTGGTGCACGAAACCCATGGGGTAGGCCGATTTGGCGGCTTAATGACGCTTGAGATGAACAATCTTGAGCAAGAATTTTTAATATTGCACTACGCCGGCGATGACAAACTCTATGTCCCCGTATCCGCGCTTGAGCTGATTTCGCGCTACACCGGCGGCAGTGAAGAAAGCGCGCCCCTGCACAAATTGGGCAGTGGTCAATGGGAAAAAGCCCGCCGCCGCGCCGCCGAGCAAGTGCGCGATGTCGCCGCCGAATTACTGGATATTCACGCCCGTCGCGCCGCAAAAAAAGGCCAAGCGCTACCCATTCCCGCCGAGGATTATGCCCGGTTCGCCCACAATTTCGCCTTTGAAACCACCCCCGATCAGCAACTCGCCATCGATAGCGTGTTAGCCGACATGGCGCGCGCCCAGCCGATGGATCGCGTGGTCTGTGGCGATGTGGGCTTTGGCAAAACCGAAGTCGCCATGCGCGCCGCGTTTGTAGCGGTGATGAATGGCAAACAAGTGGCGGTGTTGGTGCCCACCACCTTGCTTGCCGAACAGCATTTGCGCAATTTTCGGGACCGCTTTGCCGGTTGGCCGGTGCGCATTGAAGGCTTATCGCGCATGAGCAATGCCAAAAAAACCACCGAAGTGCTGGCCGACATTGCCAGCGGTCAAGTCGATATCGTGATCGGCACCCACAAATTACTCAGCGATGGGCTGGATTTCAAAGATTTGGGGCTCGTCATTATCGATGAAGAACAACGCTTTGGCGTGCGCCACAAAGAGCAGCTCAAACGCTTGCGTGCTGAGGTGGATTTACTCACCTTAACGGCCACCCCGATTCCGCGCACACTCAATATGGCGCTTTCAGGCATTCGCGATTTATCGATAATTGCCACCCCCCCGCGTGAGCGCTTATCGGTTAAAACCCTGCTGTTGCGCTGGGATGAGGCGCAAATCCGCGAAGCCGTGCAGCGAGAACTCAAACGCGGCGGGCAGGTTTATTTTCTCTATAACGAAGTCAAAACCATTGAGCGCATGGCCAAACAACTGGCCGAATTAATCCCCGAAGCGCGCATTGCCATTGCCCACGGCCAGCTATCCGAGCGCGGGCTTGAGCAAGTCATGGCCGATTTTTATCATCAGCGCTTTAACCTGTTGCTTTCCACCACCATTATTGAATCGGGCATTGATATTCCCACCGCCAACACCATCATCATTCATCGCGCCGATAAGTTTGGCTTGGCGCAATTGCACCAGCTGCGCGGGCGGGTGGGGCGCTCGCACCATCGCGCCTATGCCTACCTCATTACGCCAGAGCCTGCACAAATGACCCCCGACGCGGTTAAACGCCTCGATGCCTTAGCCGCCCTTGAAGAGCTTGGGGTGGGCTTTACCCTCGCCACCCACGATTTAGAAATTCGCGGCGCGGGGGAATTACTGGGCGATGGACAATCGGGGCAAATGGTTGAAGTGGGCTACACCCTCTACATGGATTTACTCGATCGCGCGGTTAAAGCCTTAAAATCGGGCAAACAACCCGATTTAGCAGGCCCCCTAGAACGCCAAACCAGCGAGGTGGATTTAGGCCTGCCCGCCCTCATTCCGGCCGATTTTGTGGACGATGTGCATACGCGTTTAATTCTCTACAAACGGCTGGCTAATTGCGCCGATCAAACCGCGATTGATCGAATGAAAGTCGAGCTCATCGACCGCTTTGGCTTGCTGCCCGAGGCCACCCAAACCTTAATTGAAACGCATCGTTTGCGCTTGCGCGCCCGCGCGGTGGGCATCCGCAAAATTGAATGCGCGGCGGGTGGCGGGCGGTTTATCTTCGCCGAACACGCGGCGATTGATCCGGTAAAACTCGTAAAACTCATACAAACCGAGCCCAGCAAATACCGCCTAACCGCCGATACGCTTAAAATCACCCAACCGCTCGATAATCTCGCCGCCCGCAGCGGCATGGTGATTCAACTCCTTAACGCGTTATCTGCCGCATGATGCCCCCAAACCCACCCGCCCCTTTATGGCGACGCGCGGCCGCCTTGTTTTACGATTTGATGTTTGTCATCGCGCTTTTAATGCTCGCCACCTTAATTTTGCTGCCATTCAACGGCGGCCAAGCCCTACCCCAAACGGGCGTATTCGCTTGGGTTTATCGGGCCTACTTGCTGCTTTGGGCGGCAACGTATTTCAGTGTTTTTTGGTGTATTGGCGGCCAAACCCCCGGCATGAAAGTTTGGTACATCCGCGTCATTTTGCCCGCGCGCGGCTGCTATACCACGGCGCTGCTGCGGTTTTTAGGCGGGCTTGTGAGCCTGCTCTTGGCGGGTATTCCTTTTTGGCTTGCCCAGTTTCATCCCGAAAAACGCAG
>NCFS01000133.1 GCA_002281295.1 Halothiobacillus sp. 35-54-62
TCAATTTTTACTCCATGTATCTCTGAGGGTGACGGTTCGGTTAAATACCGGCTTGCTGGTGCTGTGGTCGAATTGATCTGCGACAAAATAGCCGTTACGCTCAAATTGGTAGCATGACTCGCGTTGGCATTGAGCGAGGGCGGGTTCAACTCTGCCTATTTGAATGTGTTTGGCGTTAGGGTTTAGGTCATCGAGGAAATCGCGGGTTTGTTCGGGGGCATCACCGGCCTGGCGCCCGCCCGGGTTAGGTGAATTAAATAGGCGGTCGTAGAGTCGAATTTCTGCCGGCACGGAATGAGCGCAAGAAAGCCAATGGATATTGCCTTTGACTTTTCGCGCTTCGGAGCCGGGCGTGCCGGATTTGGTGGTTGGGTCGTACTCTGCATAGACGCAGGTGATTTGTCCGTTGTCATTCACATCAAACCCGGTGCATTTTACGATGTAGCCGTAGCGAAGTCGCACTTCTTTGCCGGGGGTGAGCCGAAAAAATCCTTTGCTGGGTTCGATCATAAAATCTTCACGTTCGATCCAGAGTTCTCGGGTGAGTTGGATTTCTCGCTTGCCCAGATCGGGGTGATGGGGGTGGTTTGGTGCAAGGCAGGGTTCTGCATGGTTTTCAGGAAAATTGCTGAGAATTAATTTGATGGGGTCTAGCACTGCAACGCGGCGTTCAGCGCGTTCATTTAGGTCTTCACGCATGCAATCTTCAAGCACTTGATAATCAATGAGACTATCGGATTTTGAGATGCCGATACGATCGGCAAAAAGTTTGAAGCCTTGCAGGGTGAAGCCGCGTCGCCGGGCGCCTTTGAGGGTGGGTAGGCGGGGGTCGTCCCAGCCATCGACGTGTCCGCCCGTGACCAATTGAATGAGTTTGCGTTTAGAAAGTACAACGTAGGTTAAATTTAAGCGTGAAAATTCAATTTGTTGGGGCAGGGGGCGCTTAAATTCCCCGAGTTCAGCCAGCTGGCCTAGAAACCATTCATACAGGGGGCGGTGGTCGGCGAATTCAAGTGTGCACAGGGAGTGGCTAATGCCTTCAATAGCATCACTCACACAGTGGGCAAAATCGTACATGGGGTAAATGCACCAAGCATCACCCGTGCGGTGGTGGTGCGCGTGTCGAATGCGATAAATGGCGGGATCCCGCATATTCATATTTGGCGAGGCCATGTCGATTTTTGCCCGCAGAATATGGGCGCCATCTGGGAATTCACCCGCTCGCATGCGACGGAATAGATCGAGGTTTTCTTCGATACTGCGATCACGATAGGGGCTATTGGTGCCGGCTTCGGTGAGTGTGCCGCGCTTTGCGCGCAGGGATTCACTGTCTTGCGAATCGACATAAGCTAACCCCGTTTGTATGAGTTGCTCGGCGCAGTGATAGAGGCGTTCGAAATAATCGGATGCGTACAGCGCTTGCCCTTGGGTATCAAAGCCTAACCACGCCACATCTTCACGGATGGCATCGACATATTCGGTTTCTTCTTTGGTTGGGTTGGTGTCGTCGAAGCGCAAATTGCAGTGACTTTTCGGGCACTGTGCTGCGTAATCTTGTGCCAAACCAAAATTCAAAAAAATACTTTTTGCATGACCAAAATGTAAAAAACCATTCGGTTCCGGTGGGAAGCGGGTCGCAATAGTGTCGCTGTAGGTTTTATTTGCGCAGTCTTCATCCATTCGGCTGCGAATGAAATTTGAAACAACGACGTTGTTCGTGGTGGTGTCGGCGGCTTGATCTGTCATGGTTTGCGTGTTCTGTGCTTGATAAATAGGGTTTCTCGTTATTGTACGAAATTTATTGCGGCTTGAGCGGCCTGATTTTTTGTGGGTATCGGTTTTGCTGAGTTTGACTTGCTGCGGTTAGATCGCAACGCAACGGGTTAAACTAATGGGGTATTGGTTATGTTAATCTTGATTTGTGGAATATAATCCCACGGCCAGATAACCGATCATTGTGTATTTATGTTCACGGGAGTGATTTTTATGACCTTCAAACACTTTTCTGCCCTTGCTTTGCTTTCGAGCTGTGCGGTGTGCGGTGTCGCGCAAGCTGAGCCCGTGTTTACCTTGAGCAATAGTGCTGCGTTTTTTCAAGGTAAATATGGTACGGATAAAAATATCGATATTTACTACGATGCGACCGATCTGCAATTGGCGGATGGCAATTGGCAGCTCAAACTCACGTTGCCGGTCATCTCTATTAAAAACTTGCCTGAAGGCGCCACGCTCACGGGCGGGAATGTGACAACGCCAACCACGTCAACCCAAACCCGCAATTCAAGCGGCATAGGTGATGTGTGGCTTGAAGGTCGATATAAAGTATTTGCCGGCGCGGGTTTGGTGCCCTCGGTGAGCCCCTATGCCAAAGTGAAATTTGGTACCGCCTCAGCTAGTGCAGGCTTGGGAACTGGGGTGAATGATTATGAAGCGGGGTTGTTTTTGCAACAGGTGGCAACGCCCGAACTCTTTCCGTTTGCCAAAGTGGGTTATCGCGTTATAGGCCAACCGGCGGGCACCGATTATCGCAATATTGCGACCTATCAGTTAGGTGCAACGTATGCGTTAAGCTCAAAAAGCTTTATTACCCCCATGTTTTCAGGCGCCCAGTCCATTGTGCGGGGCGGTTCTAGCCCAGCGGATTTGATTGTGGCTTGGAATTACAATTTAACG
>NCFS01000038.1 GCA_002281295.1 Halothiobacillus sp. 35-54-62
GTTCAGTACCGCATCACCCGCGTTAACTACGCCGGAATAAACGCGGAAGAACGTGAGCGAGCCGACGAACGGATCGGTCATAATTTTGAAGGCCAGCGCTGAAAAAGGTTGGTCATCGCCCGTTTTACGAACCGATGCCTCGCCATTTGGCAGCTCACCTTTAATGGGCGGAACTTGCATAGGAGAGGGCAAATAATCGATGACAGCATCCAACATTTTCTGCACGCCCTTATTTTTAAAGGCAGTGCCGCAGAGCGCTGGAATGATTTCGTTGCGCAAGGTACGCGCACGGAGCCCCAGCACAATTTCATCGTCGGTCAACTCACCGACCTCAAGGTACTTTTCCATGTACTCTTCATTGGCCTCGGCTGCCGCTTCAATCATCTGCTCGCGGTACGTTTCAGCTTTGGCACGCAATTCAGCGGGAATTTCCTTGGCGTCATAGGTCATCCCCATGTCATCGGTATTCCAGTAAATTGCTTTCATACGCAATAAATCAATGACGCCTTCAAAGCCTTCTTCAGCACCTATCGGGAGCACAACCGGCACAGGGTTGGCACCCAGCCGCTTTTTAAGCTGCTCGATGACGCGATAAAAATCGGCGCCTTGGCGATCCATTTTATTAACGAACGCCAGACGCGGAACAGAATACTTGTTGGCTTGGCGCCATACGGTTTCAGACTGGGGCTGAACACCACCCACCGCGCACAACACAAACACAGCGCCATCAAGCACACGCAAGGAGCGCTCTACTTCGATTGTAAAATCGACGTGACCGGGTGTGTCGATGATATTGAACCGATGTGGCTCAAACTGCTTGTCCATACCGCCCCAAAAAGCGGTTGTAGCGGCAGAAGTAATGGTAATCCCACGCTCCTGCTCTTGCTCCATCCAGTCCATCGTGGCGGCGCCATCGTGAACTTCACCGATTTTGTGCGAAACACCGGTGTAAAACAGGATGCGTTCAGTGGTGGTCGTCTTGCCAGCATCAATATGCGCCATGATGCCAAAATTGCGATAGCGCTCGAGCGGGGTGGTTCTGGCCACAGGGTTTACCTCTTAATTTACCAGCGGAAATGCGCAAAGGCTTTGTTAGCCTCGGCCATTCGATGTGTATCTTCACGTTTCTTCACGGCAGAACCACGGCTATCAGCCGCGTCCATAATTTCGCCTGCGAGCTTGGCGGCCATGGTTTTTTCGCCCCGCTTGCGCGCAGCATCAATTAACCAACGCATAGCCAGCGAAGAACGGCGCACCGCACGCACTTCAACGGGCACCTGGTAGTTTGCACCGCCCACACGGCGAGATTTCACCTCAACCGACGGAGCCACATTTTCTAGCGCACGTTCAACCAGTTCAACTGGGTGACCTTTGCCCTTTTCTTCAGCGATTGTCATCGCGCCGTACAAAATCGACTCGGCGACTGACTTCTTCCCGCTCAACATGATCATGTTGATGAACTTAGCGACTGTGACATTGCCGTATTTAGGGTCTGGCAGAATGTCGCGCTTCGGTACTTCTCTTCTTCTAGGCATGTTTTATCCAACCGTTGCAAATTTAATTTTATTTCGCTTTAGGACGCTTCGCGCCATATTTTGAGCGACCTTGACGGCGCTTATCGACGCCCTGAGTATCCAGGCTACCGCGCACAACGTGGTAACGAACCCCTGGCAAATCCTTAACGCGACCGCCCCGAATAAGAACCACGGAGTGTTCTTGCAGGTTATGGCCTTCGCCCCCGATATAACCGGTTACTTCAAAACCGGATGTCAGGCGCACACGGGCAACCTTACGCAAAGCCGAGTTTGGCTTTTTAGGTGTCGTGGTATAAACACGTGTACACACACCACGACGCTGCGGGCAGCCTTCGAGTGCAGGTACTTTGGTCTTTTCGACCAGTCGCTTGCGCGGCTTGCGCACGAGCTGATTAACAGTAGCCATGGTTATGTCTTCTCCGACCAAAAACTAACACGACGGGCTGTGAGACCCGTCGCAAAGGGCAGTGATTCTAAGCAGTGTTCATTAATCTGTCAATCACCGTTACGACAGATTAAGCTACGTTCTCCCCTTCATCGACCCGAGACTCGGATGAGTCGCTGTCCATGAACAAGGAATTTGCCGAGTCGATCGTCAAATGACGACGACGACGACGCTCTTGGTGGTAAGCCAAGCCCGTTCCTGCAGGGATTAATCGCCCTACAATCACGTTTTCTTTGAGGCCGCGTAATTCATCGCGCGCACCGCGTGTCGATGAATCCGTCAGCACGCGGGTGGTTTCTTGGAAGGAAGCCGCTGAAATAAATGACTCGGTCACCAAGGAGGCCTTGGTAATACCCAGCAGCATGGGTTCAAACTTGGCGGCGAACTTGCCAGCCTGCTCAAGATTGCGATTCTCTTCCAGCAAGCGTGCTTTATCGACCTGATCTCCCCGAAGATAACCCGAATCCCCTGTATCTGAAATCTCGACCTTACGCAGCATCTGGCGCACGATCACTTCAATGTGCTTATCACTGATGATTACCCCTTGCAGACGGTAAACATCTTGGATTTCTTTGATGATATAGGCCGCCAAATCGGGAATGCCGCGTAAACGCAAAATATCATGCGGGGTCAGCTCGCCATCGGCGATGACCTCGCCGCGCGCCACATGCTCGCCTTCGAAGACGTTAATGACCCGATACTTCGGAATCAACTCTTCGTGCGCTTCGCCATGTTCATCGGTAATCACCAGGCGTTGCTTGCCTTTGGTTTCTTTACCAAAACTAATGGTGCCCGTGTATTCCGCCAAAATAGCCGGCTCTTTGGGCTTGCGGGCTTCAAACAAATCCGCAACCCGAGGCAAACCACCCGTAATATCACGCGTTTTCGAAGATTCTTGTGGAATACGCGCAATGATGTCGCCTACCTGAACCGTGGCGCCATCTTCAATCCCAATAATGGCACCGGCAGGCAAGACGTAAAACGCAGGAATCTCGGTACCCACCAAGCAAATGGGGTTCCCTAATTCATCCACCAGAGAAATCGCAGGGCGCATTTCTTTGGCTGCGGCGGTGCTGCGGTGTTTGGGATCAATAATGATCAAAGCCGACAGCCCCGTAATCTCATCGGTTTCTAATTTAACCGACAAACCATCGGCAAAATCAGAGAAGCGCGCCTGCCCCTGCATTTCACTAACCACCGGGTGGGTGTGCGGATCCCAGCTGGCAAGCGTTGTGCCCGCAGCGACTTTATCGCCCTCTTTAACACGAATAACCGCACCATAAGGCACTTTGTAGCGTTCGCGCTCACGCCCCTGATCATCGACCATACCAAGCTCACCCGAGCGGGTTACAGCCACAAGATCGTTATCTCGGTTAACTACCGTTTTAAGGTTATGCAGACGGACAAGGCCGGCGGCTTTATTTTGCACCGAGCTAATGGCGGCCGACCGCGAAGCCGCACCCCCGATATGGAAGGTACGCATCGTAAGCTGCGTGCCTGGCTCACCGATAGATTGCGCGGCGATAACGCCAACCGCTTCACCAATGTTAACGATTTTGCCTCGGGCAAGATCGCGGCCATAGCATTTTTGGCAGATGCCGTGGCGGGCTTCGCAGCCAATTGGCGAGCGAACCCAAACCTCATCGACACCGGCTTCTTCGAGACGCAATACCATTAACTCATTAAGAATGGTGCCCGTTTGAACCAACACATCGTTTGAACCGGGTTTGAGCACATCCTGCGAGGTCGTGCGGCCAAGAATGCGCGCGCCTAAGCCTTGTACCACATCCCCGCCTTCAATAACCGCCGTAACCTTCAAGCCCGGCGCCGTGGTGCCGCAATCTTCAATGGTGACAACCAAATCTTGCGCCACATCGACTAAACGGCGGGTTAGGTACCCTGAGTTAGCCGTTTTCAGTGCCGTATCGGCCAAACCTTTACGCGCCCCGTGGGTGGAGATGAAGTACTGAAGTACGTTCAAGCCTTCACGGAAGTTTGCCGTGATCGGTGTTTCGATAATTGAACCATCGGGCTTGGCCATTAGGCCGCGCATACCCGCCAATTGGCGAATTTGCGCCGCCGAACCCCGAGCACCAGAATCGGCCATCATAAAAATCGCGTTAAACGAGCTTTGCTTAACCGTTTCGCCGTGACGATCCACGACTTTCTCTGAACCGAGCTGCTCCATCATGGCACGTGAAATTTGGTCATTCGCGCGCGACCAAATATCCACCACTTTGTTGTAGCGCTCTTTTTCAGTGACCAAGCCTTGTGAGTACTGAGTTTGAATCTCTTGAACCTCGGCCTCGGCCTTGGCCAATTCGGCCGGCTTTGACGGCGGTACCAGCATGTCATCGGAGCAAATAGAAATACCCGAACGGGTGGCAAAGCGAAACCCGGTGTACATCATTTGATCGGCAAACAGCACGGTATCTTTCAAGCCCAACTGGCGATACACGTAGTTCAACAAGGCAGAAATCGCCTTTTTGCCCATATCCTTGTTGATTTGTGCAAAAGGCACGCCAACGGGCAAGGTGCGAAATAACAGCGCACGGCCTACCGTTGTTTCAACAATTTGGCGAACGGATTCAGCGCGGCCATCATCGTGGCGAATCCAATCATTGACGCGGACTTTAATCATCGCGCCAATTTCAGCTTGATGGTTATCGTAGGCGCGCTGCACTTCATCGAGGTCAGCGAACACCATACCCTCGCCCCGGCCATTAATTTTGGCGCGGGTCATGTAATAAATACCAAGCACAATATCTTGCGACGGCACAATGACCGGATCACCGTTAGCCGGTGACAGCACGTTATTGGTCGACATCATCAAGGTGCGGGCTTCGGCTTGCGCTTCCAATGACAGGGGCACATGCACGGCCATCTGGTCACCGTCAAAGTCCGCGTTATACGAGGAGCAGACCAAGGGGTGCAGTTGAATTGCCTTACCTTCAATCAAAATCGGTTCAAATGCTTGGATACCCAAACGGTGCAAGGTAGGCGCGCGGTTCAATAACACCGGATGCTCGCGAATCACTTCTTCGAGCACATCCCAAACCTCAGGGCCTTCGCGCTCAACGAGTTTCTTGGCCGCTTTAATCGTGGTCGCTAAACCCCGACGATGGAGCTTGCCGAAAATAAACGGTTTGAAGAGTTCCAGAGCCATTTTCTTTGGCAGGCCGCATTGGTGCAGGCGCAAGGTTGGCCCCACCACGATGACCGAACGCCCCGAGTAATCGACCCGTTTGCCGAGCAAGTTTTGGCGGAACCGGCCTTGCTTGCCTTTAATCATGTCGGCGAGCGATTTCAACGGACGCTTGTTTGTCCCCGTTACCGCGCGACCGCGACGGCCGTTATCTAGCAAGGAATCAACCGACTCTTGCAGCATGCGCTTTTCATTACGCAGGATGATGTCGGGCGCGTTGATTTCCAGCAGACGCTTTAACCGGTTGTTGCGGTTAATAACCCGGCGATAAAGATCGTTCAAATCGGAGGTGGCAAACCGCCCGCCATCCAAAGGCACCAAGGGGCGAAGATCCGGTGGCAACACAGGTAACTGGGTTAACACCATCCACTCGGGGCGATTACCTGACTCTTTAAACGCTTCGAGCAATTTTAGCCGCTTAGAAAGCCGTTTAATTTTGGTTTCTGACCCTGTTTCAGCTAATTCATCACGCAGGCTCACAATTTGAACATCAAGATCGATATCTTTCAGCAGCTTTTGCACCGCTTCAGCACCCATATCGGCTTCGAATTCATCGCCAAACTGCTCAATAGCATCAATGTACATTTCATCGGTCAAAAGGCTGCTTTTAGTCAGCGTGGTCATGCCGGGATCGGTGACGACAAATGCCTCAAAGTACAATACACGCTCGATATCCCGCAAGGTCATATCCAGCAACAAACCGATGCGTGAAGGCAAGGATTTTAAGTACCAGATGTGCGCCACAGGGCAAGCCAGTTCAATATGACCCATGCGCTCACGGCGCACTTTAGATAAAGTGACTTCAACGCCGCACTTCTCGCAGACAACACCGCGATGTTTTAAGCGTTTATATTTACCGCAAAGGCATTCGTAATCGCGTACGGGGCCGAAAATTTTGGCGCAGAACAAACCATCCCGCTCGGGTTTGAACGTGCGGTAGTTAATGGTTTCTGGCTTTTTCACTTCACCATAAGACCATGAGCGGATCATTTCGGGTGAGGATAAAGAAATCCGAATACCATCGAAATCATCATCGGTCACTTCACGACTCATTAAATTGAGTAGCTCTTTCATTGAATTCTTACCTGCCTTGCTATTAAGACAACCTGTCGGTTGGGACAATCGGGCTTATTGAGCCCCTAGGATTTGTTCGGGCAAATGGCCGGGATGCCCCCGGCCTTTGGTTACTCTTTACCCAACTCCAGTTCCACATTGATTGCGAGCGATCGAATTTCCTTGAGCAACACGTTAAAGGATTCCGGCATACCGGCATCCATTTTAAGATCGCCATCGACAATGTTTTTGTACATTTTGTTACGACCATTGACGTCATCTGACTTAACGGTAAGCATTTCTTGCAAGGTGTACGCCGCGCCATAAGCCTCAAGCGCCCACACTTCCATCTCCCCAAACCTTTGACCACCAAACTGCGCTTTACCACCCAAAGGTTGCTGGGTAACAAGCGAGTAAGGCCCCGTTGAGCGAGCATGCATTTTATCGTCAACCAAGTGGTTCAATTTCAGCATGTACATATAACCCACAGTGGTTTTGCGCTCGAAGGCCTCGCCCGTACGCCCATCGAAAAGCTGCACTTGGCCTGAGGTGGGCAAGCCCGCCAAATTAAGCATGTACTTAATTTCATCCTCGGATGCGCCATCAAATACCGGCGTTGCCATCGGTACGCCGCCGCGCAGGTTGCGCGCCAGCTCAATCAGCTCATCGTCGGTTAGCGAATCTAAATCAACGTTTTTGTGCGCATTGTGGTTGTACACTTTATGCAAGAATGCCCGCAATTCGACCAGCGCTTTGGCACGTTCGAGTTTAAGCATTTCTTCGATTTTCAGCCCCAGCCCCCGTGCGGCAAAGCCCAAATGCGTTTCAAGAATCTGCCCAATATTCATTCGCGACGGCACACCCAGCGGATTTAAACAAATATCCACCGGCTGGCCATTGTCCATGTAGGGCATATCTTCTTCAGGCACAATCATGGACACGACGCCCTTGTTCCCGTGGCGGCCAGCGAGTTTATCGCCTGGTTGAATGCGACGTTTAACGGCCACAAACACTTTGACCATTTTGAGCACGCCCGGCGCAAGATCATCACCTTGTTGGATTTTTTTCTTCTTATTTTCAAAGCGCTTATCAATATCTGCCTGCGCTTGGATTAACTGCGCGTTGTACTCTTCAAGCGCTTGCGCCGCCTCTTCGCCTTCCACCCGAATTTCCAACCACTTAACCGGATCAACCTTTTCGAGTTGCGCAGCGGTGATTTTACTCCCCGCTTTAACCCCAAGGCCGCCCACGGCAACCTGACCAATCAGCACCGATTTAACCCGCGCGGTAATGTCGCCTTCGATGATGCGCATGCGGTCTTTAAGATCTTTGCGCACGGCCTCAAGGTCGGCCTCTTCAATCGCACGCGCTCGGCTGTCTTTCTCGATGCCATCACGGGTAAATACCCGCACGTCGATCACGGTGCCTTCCATGCCAGGCGGCACACGCAATGAGGTATCTTTTACATCAGAGGCTTTTTCACCAAAAATAGCCCGAAGGAGCTTCTCTTCAGGTGTGAGCTGGGTTTCACCTTTCGGCGTGACCTTACCGACTAAAATATCACCCGGCCGAACTTCAGCCCCAACATGCACAATGCCCGCCAAATCCAGTTTATTGAGCAGGCTTTCCGCCACGTTCGGGATATCCGCTGTAATTTCTTCAGAGCCTAATTTTGTATCGCGTGCGATGCAGTTCAATTCTTCGATATGAATCGTCGTCAAGCGATCTTCCCGCACGACCCGCTCAGATAAGAGAATTGAATCTTCAAAGTTATACCCGTTCCACGGCATAAAGGCGCACAGGATATTTTGACCCAAGGCCAATTCACCCATATCAACCGAGGGGCCATCAGCCAGCACATCGCCTTTCGCAATCAAATCCCCCGCTTTAACCAAAGGGGTTTGATTAATGCAGGTATTCTGGTTTGAACGGGTGTATTTAGTGAGGTTGTAGATATCGACACCCACATCACCTTGGCTGGCTTCAGCGGCATTAACACGCACAACAACCCGCGCCGCATCCACCCGATCAACCACCCCCCCACGCCGTGCAACCACGCAAGAGCCTGAATCGGTGGCAACCACACGCTCCATCCCGGTACCCACGAGCGGCTTATCGGCGCGAAGCGTTGGCACGGCTTGACGTTGCATGTTCGAGCCCATCAACGCACGGTTCGCATCATCGTGTTCAAGGAACGGAATAATTGATGCCGCGATAGAGACGATCTGTTTAGGCGAGACATCCATATATTGGATTTCTTCAGGACCTGCCAGCATAAACTCGCCAGCCCGACGCACTGAAATCAAATTACCCTGCAATACGCCGTTATCATCTAGGGGCGCATTGGCTTGGGCAATGGTGAATTTTTCTTCTTCATAGGCAGACAACCAATCCACTTCTTTGCTTACCACGCCGTCTTTTACAGTGCGATAAGGGGTTTCCAAAAACCCGTAATGATTGGTGCGCGCATAGGTTGCTTGCGAGTTAATTAAACCAATGTTCGGGCCTTCAGGCGTTTCAATTGGGCACACACGGCCATAATGCGTGGTATGCACATCGCGCACTTCAAAGCCGGCGCGTTCGCGCGTTAAACCACCCGGGCCTAAGGCTGAAATACGCCGCTTGTGCGTAATTTCAGATAGGGGGTTATTTTGATCCATAAATTGCGAAAGCTGACTTGAGCCGAAAAACTCTTTAATAGCCGCCGCGACCGGTTTGGCATTAATCAAATCCTGCGGGGTCAAACCTTCTGATTCCGCTTGGGTTAAACGCTCTTTAACCGCTCGCTCCACGCGAACCAAACCAATACGGAATACATTTTCTGTCATCTCGCCAACAGAACGAATCCGACGATTGCCCAAGTGATCAATGTCATCGGTTTTGCCATTGCCATTGCGGATATCGATCAAGGTTTTCATGACATCCAGGATGTCGGAAACCTCGCCTTGGCTTTGATACAACTGCTTTGCTGACTCATTACCTTGCGCCGACAAATGAGCAAAATATTTGCCATCGTACAAAACACCCGGCCCCACATCGGTACCGCGCTCAACCCGGCGGTTAAACTTCATCCGACCCACATCCGATAAATCGTAACGATCTTCGGTGAAGAACAAACCGTGGAATAAGCCCTCGGCTGAATCTTTCGTTGGCGGCTCACCCGGGCGCATCATTTTGTAGATTTCGACCATGGCCTCTAACGGCGTTGAGGATGGGTCCGCGCGCAAAGTTAACGACATGAACGGACCACGATCAATGTCATTGAAATACAATGTTTTGAATGCGGTAATGCCTGCTTTCGCAAATTTCAGAATCAACTCTTGCGTTAATTCATCGTTGCCGCGCGCCAGCAATTCACCGGTATTTTTATCAATCACATCCTCAGCTAAAACACGGCTTACGATGAAATCAATGGGCACCGGTAAACTTGAGATATTAGCGGCCACAAGCGCACGCACATGCCGTGCCGTGATGCGCTTACCGGTTTTGATTAAATTCTCGCCATCGACATCAATATCAAATGCCGCATCGGTGCCTTTAAGGCGATCAGCCACCAGGGTTAGCGCTAAGCCGCCCTCAGGATCCACGCGAAACTCATCATGTTCGAAGAATATATTGAGCATATCGCTATTGGTGTAACCCAAGGCGCGCAAAATAATCGAGGCAGGAATTTTTCGGCGGCGGTCGATGCGCGCATAGAGAATGTCTTTTTGATCAAACTCGAAATCCAACCAAGAACCACGATATGGAATCACGCGCGCTGAAAATAGGATTTTTTTCGAGCTTGAGGTTTTGCCTTTATCGTGGTCAAAAAACACACCCGGCGAGCGATGAAGCTGCGACACGATGACGCGCTCTGTACCGTTAATCACAAACGTGCCGCTTTCCGTCATTAACGGAATTTCACCCAGGTAGACATCTTGCTCGCGGATATCTTTAACCACTTTGGCACCGGCAGGCGCTTCACGATCGTAAATGACCAAACGGAGTTTTGCCCGCAAGGGGGCACCATAGCTCAAGCCACGGATTTGACATTCCCGCACATCAAAGGCAGGCTCGCCAAAGTGGTAATCGACGTAGGCGATTTCGGCACTACCCGAGTGACTTCGAATGGGGAAAACCGAACTCAATGCAGCATGCAAACCCGCGTCAGCCCGGCCTTTTGCCGGAACGCCCTGTTGCAAAAACGCTTTGTAAGACTCAACTTGAGTCGCCAGCAAATACGGTACCGGCAGGATATCGGCGCGGTGGCCGAATTCCTTGCGGATTCGCTTTTTTTCAGTGAATGAATAGCTCATCTGCCTTCCTCATCGGATATACGGATTGCGCGGCGCACGGGGGCGCTTAGCAGGGGGATTGCCAGGTACTTTTCAGGGTTCCTTTGGACTTCTCTTAACCCTCCCAGCAATAAATTAAATTTAAGGGGAACGCTTAGAGAAAACCAACGGAGAAAGGCCAGCAACTTGCGTCGCCAGCCAAATAAATCAAGCATTAACGCTTGATTTTAATCACTTAATCTCGACCGTTGCGCCTGCTTCAGTCAATTTCGCTTTAATGCTATCAGCATCCGCTTTATTGGCGCCTTCTTTAACGGTCGCAGGAACGGCTTCAACCATATCTTTGGCTTCTTTCAAGCCCAGACCCGTTAACTCACGAACGGCTTTAATTACGCCAACTTTGTTTGCGCCGAATGAGGTCATTACCACATCAAATTCGGTTTTTTCTTCTACCACCGCAGCAGGACCTGCAGCAGGACCTGCGGCAGCAACGGCGACAGCTGCCGTAACGCCAAATTTTTCTTCCATTGCGGAAATCAGCTCAACTACTTCCATCACGCTCATGTTAGAGATGGTGTCGAGAATATCGTCTTTTGAAATTGCCATGTTAAAAATCCTAAAAATTAAAAGTTAATTAAGCTGCTTGCTTTTGATTGCGAACGGCATCGACAGTACGAACCAATTTGCTTGGCACCTCGTTGAGGATGCGAGCAAGTTTGCCGATTGGCGCCTTCATGACGGATAGAAGCTGCGATAACGCCTCTTCACGCGTCGGCAGGTTAGCCACACGATCGATATCTGCTGCGGGGATCAACTTGCCACCCAACGCTACGACGGTGATCTCAAGCTTGGGGAAGTCTTTAGCAAAATCCCGCATCAGCCGAGCGGCTGAACCAGGATCTTCCATCGAAAACGCCAACAACAAGGGACCGGTCAGAGCCTCGGACATGCAAGAAAAATCGCTGCCAGCCATTGCGCGACGAGCCAACGTGTTTTTAATGACGCGCAAATACACACCACTTTTGCGTGCTTTAACACGCATGGCAGTCATTTGAGCAACAGTTAAACCGCTGTTCTTCGCACCAACGGCAGACATCGCTTTACCCGCAACCTCTGAAACTTCAGCAACAATTAACTGCTTCTGATCAATGGTTAAAGCCACGTGTTTTACCTACGGTTGCTTGGGGATACCCCAGTTACCTACGCGACGCCTCAACTGAAGCGCCGCACCTTCACACGGCCAGCCAGACATTTAACTATCAAACTGGAACCGTCTGCGTCGGCGAATGGTTTAAGTCAATTCAAAAATTGACACCGACGGTCTTTGACGCCGTCGCTACACACCAAGATGCAGCAACAGACCAAAGTTCATTAGCCCGCGCTATGCGGGCTCAAATTTTTACGCAACAAGCGAGCTCATATCGACCAAAAGGCCGGGACCCATGGTGCTAGATACACTGACCCGCTTCATGAAAACACCTTTTGAAGCCGCTGGTTTTGCTTTATTCAAATCAGCCAGAAGCGCATTCAAATTACCAATCAAGGCCTCAGGTGTGAAATCCACCTTGCCGATGGTGCAATGGATAATCCCGCCTTTTTCAGTGCGATAACGTACTTGACCTGCTTTAGCATTGCGCACAGCGCCGGCCACATCAACCGCAACCGTACCGACTTTAGGATTTGGCATTAAACCCCGTGGGCCCAAAATTTGACCCAGTTGACCCACCACACGCATGGCATCAGGTGAGGCAATTACCACATCAAAATCCATACGGCCTTGCTTGATTTCAGCGGCCAAATCTTCAAAGCCCACCACTTCAGCACCCGCAGCTTTTGCCGCTTCAGCATTCGCGCCTTGAGCAAAAACAGCTACACGAACCGATTTACCAGTGCCGTTGGGCAGCACGGTGGCACCACGAACCATTTGATCGGAGCGACGGGGATCGACACCTAGGTGCACCGCCACATCCACTGCTTCATTAAATTTAACGCTAGAAACTTCTTTAAGTAAGTTAAATGCGTCTGCCGCAGGATAGGCAAAGTTAGGCTTTACTTTGGCCGCAATAGCCTTTTGACGTTTTGATAACTGAGCCATTACACACCCTCCACAGTCAAGCCCATACTCCGGGCACTACCAGCAATTGTTCGCACCATCGCTTCCATATCTTTAGCCGTTAAATCCGGCTGTTTGATTTTTGCAATGTCTTCAAGTTGGGCACGTGTTAACGAACCCACTTTAGTTTTATTCGGGATTGGGCTACCCGCTTTAATACCTGCGGTTTTTTTGAGCAAAAAACTCACCGGGGGTGTTTTCATGATGTACGTGAATGATTTATCAGCGTATACCGTAATAACCACGGGGGTAGGGGTACCCAGCTCAATGCCTTGCGTTGCGGCATTGAACTCTTTGCAAAACGCCATAATATTGACGCCCTTTTGACCTAATGCCGGACCAATCGGTGGCGATGGATTTGCCTGACCGGCCTTAACCTGCAGCTTGATATAACCTGTAACTTTCTTAGCCATAATGCCCTCACATTGGGTTCAATCGCTGGCGAACATGTAAGCCAGCTCCCCATTCCAAAAAAACAAATCACCAAATTTTTAGGTTTTAGCGACCTGATCAAAACTGAGCTCAACGGGTGTCGAGCGACCAAAGATACTTACCGCCACATGCAGCCGGGATTTCTCGTAATTAACTTCCTCAACCACACCGGTGAAGTCATTAAATGGACCATCGCACACACGCACAAGCTCACCCACATCAAACAACGTTTTCGGTTTGGGCTTGTCGGTCGCATCTTTAACGCGCGCCATAATCGCATCAGCTTCTCGACTGCTGATTGGGGTCGGCTTACCCCCAGAATCCCCCACAAAACCCAGCACCCGTGGAACGGAGTTCACAAGGTGCCATGCCTCATCGGTCATATCAATTTGAACCAGCACGTAGCCCGGATAAAATTTACGCTCGGATTTACGTTTCACGCCATCGCGCATCTCAACGACTTCTTCAGACGGAACCAAGATTTCGCCAAACAAAGACTGAAGGTTTTCACGCTCAATTCGTTCTTCAAGCGCCTTTTTTACACTGTTCTCAAATTGAGAAAACGCCTGCACTACATACCAACGCATCGCCATCCGTCTTTCCTCAGCCCGCAATACTGCGAACAATCCAAGCGAGGAGCGAATCAACACCCCACAAAAACAGACTGATGACCACAATCAGCAAAACAACAACCAAGGTGGTTTGTGTCGTTTCTTGCCGTGTTGGCCACACCATTTTCCGCACTTCAACCCGCGAATCAAAGGCGAACTGCCAAATACTCTTACCCACAGCGGTCGTATACATCACCCCAAATGCCGCGAGAAGCGGCACCAATAAAGCGCCGATTCGCACAAACAAGGGCTCTTTTGCCAGCACATAAAAGGCAGCGATACCGGCAACCAGCAGAATGATAGCCAAACCAATTTTGGCAGACTCCAGCGCGGACGACGCGGCTGGCTCTATTGTTTTTTCCGACATTACTTGGCTCACATAATTCAACGAAATTTTATGAATTGCATCAATCCACTCGTTCGTTACTGCTCTTAAAAACGCTGCACCATGACGGCATAAATGGCAGGCCAGGAGGGAATCGAACCCCCAACCTACGGTTTTGGAGACCGTCGCTCTACCAATTGAGCTACTGACCTTTAATACTTATCTTTTTCCACAGATGAAAAAAGAGCGCGAAGTCTACACGACTTCACGCCTCATAACAACCCAGCTGGGTTATTCAACAATCTTTGAAACAACACCCGCGCCAACGGTACGACCGCCTTCGCGAATCGCAAAGCGTAAACCATCTTCCATTGCGATCGGGGCAATCAGGCTGACGGTCATGGCGACGTTGTCACCAGGCATGACCATTTCGGTGCCTTCTGGTAATACGCAGGAGCCGGTCACGTCGGTGGTGCGGAAGTAGAACTGGGGACGGTAGCCGTTAAAGAAAGGGGTATGACGACCGCCTTCTTCTTTGGATAAAACGTAGACTTCAGCTTCGAACTTGGTGTGGGGCTTGATGCTGCCGGGTTTGCACAAAACTTGGCCACGCTCGACGTCGTCTCGCTTGGTGCCACGAAGAAGGATGCCGACGTTGTCGCCTGCCATGCCTTGGTCGAGCAGTTTGCGGAACATTTCTACGCCGGTGACG
>NCFS01000134.1 GCA_002281295.1 Halothiobacillus sp. 35-54-62
TTGTTGATCTTGCACGGCGAGCAAGCGGCTTTCGACACTTAAGCGATCCACTTCGGCGGCATCGCCCCGCTTAACTTGCTGCGTTACGGCTTTTAAATCACGCGTCATAAGATCAAGGCGAATTTGCGCGGCCGCCAATTGCGCATCCGCACGGCGCCAATCCCAAGCCAACTGGCGCAACGAGCCGAGCAAAACAAGCGTATTGGCTTGCGCCCGAGTTTGCCCGTTCAGCGCGGTTTGGGTCGCTAAGGTGTGCCACGCTTGCGTTTGGCCAAAGCGCCGCAGCGGCAAGCGCACATCGGTTTGCATCTCGACCGCGCCCCTGTTGCTCATGGGCTGATCACTGCGATACAAGCCATCAATGATGGGGGCATTGGCTAACCAGCCATTGGCGCGCGCTTGTTCGGCGCGCGTTAGCATGACATCGGCCTCGGTGATGATTTGTTGCGATAAGCGGGTTTCGGTTTGCTGCAAAACAGTCGCCCAATTGGCGGCACCTGTTGCCCCATTCGGCGCGGCGACGGATACGGGCGGCGTTACGCTCGCCGCCCATGCCGCAACCGGCAGGGCGCCCATCAGCCCCAGCAGCACCCAGCCCAGCGGGTGAAAAAAACGAACGGACGCTCGGGGCTCGGTGCGGGGCAAACATAATTTAGGCATGGCGGACAATCCTGTGGTGGCGGCGCGCGGGTTTGAAAAACAGTGCGCACTTAAGGAGGTTGGATTAAATAGCAGCCCTATGCCAGAGATATTGCGCGCGTGTTTCAATGTGTAACACGCCGCCGCGCGCTAATTGACGCAAGCCAGCGCCACGGCGACACTGCCCTTATTGAACGGCATTATTAAAGGTTATTTTTAGCTAAATCGAGGCGTTATGGCTCAGTCTGAATTAAACGAACCGGCGCCCCAGCCCCCCGTGGGCGCGCCCCATATTTTGGTGGTGTGGTGGGCAGCGGCAGCGAAATGGATGCGGCCTTGTTGGCAGATCCCCGCATTGATTTGCTGGTACTAGACATCATGCTGCCCGGTGAAGATGGCCTCTCAATTGCCCGCAGGCTAAACCCCCAAACCCGCCCGCCGGTTATTATGTTGTCGGCGCGGGGCGAGGATATTGATCGCATTGTGGGCCTAGAGGTGGGCGCCGATGATTACCTGCCCAAACCGTTTAACCCGCGTGAGCTGGTGGCGCGCATCAAGGCCGTGCTGCGCCGACAGAGCGCCCCCTCAAACACCCCTCAAGCGGCAGAAACTGCGCCCGAATTGCCCACCATCGGCGATTTTGCCCTCAATACCCAAACCCATCAGGCCTTTTTGCAGGGGCAACCGCTCGATTTAACCCACGGCGAATGGCGCTTACTGCAATTTTTTTTAGAACGCCCCAACCGCGTAATTAATCGCGATCAAATTATGGATTATTTAAAAGGCTACGAGCGCGCCGCGTTTGATCGCAGCATTGATGTGCGCATTACCCGCTTAAGGCGCAAAATCGAAGTGCAGCCGGCAGAACCCCGGTATTTAGTTACCATCTGGGGCGAGGGGTACCTATTTGCCCCCAGCGGGCGCAGCCCCCGAAGCGAACCCGCGCCCGCATGAGCCGCCAGCCACGGCGCACTTGGAGTTTATTTTCAACCACGGCGCTGGCGCTCATTGGCTCTATCAGCGTTATTTTGGTGTTTGCGCTCACCGCCGTCACCTGGTTTGTCATGGTGCCGATGGCCAAGCGTTCGGCCGATGATTTAGCCGCGCTCATCGTGCTCTCGGCGCAAACCTGGACCGAGCTCCCCAAAGAGGCCCAACCCCTGCTCGCCGCCGAACTCAAAAACCAGCATGGCCTCATCATCCAAGAAATCCCCGCGCTCAACCGCCTGCACAGCACCAATTTGCCCTATGTGCGGTTTTTACATAATGCCGTGGTGCACCGCTTCAACCAATGCCCGCCCGGCACGATTGACCCGCAAACCGGTGAATGCATCTACATGGGCAGCCTGCCCCAAGGCGCGGGTTACTGGATTGAAATCCCGATTGCCGATGATGTGCTGAAATTTGAATTTTCGCCCAGCCGAGTCGGCTACAAAATTCCCTTCACCCTCGGGGTAATTTTGGTGGGCGGCATTTTGCTCACCTTATTGCTGGGCTTAGGGCTGGCACGGCGCTTAACCCGCCCCGTGAGCCGCTTGGCAGAACAAGTGAGCTTAGGGCTGCCCGATGCGCCTTTGCCGCTAACCGGCCCCAAAGAAACCCGCGTGCTGATTGAGGCGGTTAACCGGCGTTCGGCGGAAGTTAAACGGTTAGTTGAAAATCGCACCGTGCTGTTGGCCGGCATTTCACATGATTTACGCACCCCGCTCACCCGCCTAAGTTTGAGCCTGGCTTTGGCGCAAGATGCACTAGAAGCCGAGCTGCACGATCAAATGCAGGCCGATGTCGAGCAAATGAATCAACTGATTGGGGAGGTGCTCTCCATTGCGCGCGGCGTTAATCAAGCCCCGCTCGAATCCGTGGATGCCCACACATGGCTCGCCCATTGTGTGGCCAGTGCCGCGCGGCGCGGTATTACCGTGCAGCTGATTGAGCCAAACACCCAAGCTCGGTTTGCCCTAGCGCCACCCACCGCGCAGCGAATTTTAGATAACCTCATCGACAACGCGCAGCGTTATGGCCGCCCGCCCATCACCTTGCGGCGGCTAGAAACCGCAGATGCACACATTGTGTGCATCGAGGATCACGGTACCGGGCTCACCATGGATGAAATTATTACCCTGCGCGAACCATTTGCCCGCAAAGATGCCGCCCGCAGCGGTGTGACCGGCTACGGCCTAGGCCTAAGCTTGGCTACCGCATTGGCCGAAGCGCAGGGCTGGCAGCTTGAGCTCTACGCCCCCGGCGCGCACCCCTACCTTTCACCGGGCAAGCAGCCAAGCGGCCTAACCGCCTGCTTAATTCTGCCCAAATCCCCTGGCCACCCTCAGGCCAACCCCTTGGCCAAAATATAAATACCCGCGTTTAAGCATCTTCTGCGGGGTTTTTCGCGGGGTACGCGGCAGCATATCCGATTGGGTTCAATTGCCCTGTTTTAATGCATCAACCGCGTAAGCTGCATTAATTAGGTGCAAAAATAACACACGCCCCCAGCAACCCCGGCCAAAAAACCCAAATAAAATCACACAGGCGCTTGTTTTATCGCGATGTTCACCCCCGACGCCCCCACCGCCTGCGCCGCACAAATTTAGGCACGATTCCTGCATTTATTGCCAAACTGGTCGTTTGATTCGATGATGCGTGTTTGTTGGCGTGGTGCGG
>NCFS01000135.1 GCA_002281295.1 Halothiobacillus sp. 35-54-62
TGGAACTCAATATGACCGACCTCAACGCCCTTAAAAACACCATTGAAATTGCCTTTGAAGACCGCGCGAGCCTCACCCCTGCCCAAGCGCCGGCCCATGTGCGCGAAGCGGTGAACACCGTGCTCGGCCTTTTAGACGCTGGCACTCTGCGCGTGGCCGAACGGCGTGGCGTGGGCGATTGGGTGGTGAACGAATGGCTCAAAAAGGCCGTGTTGCTGTCGTTTCGCCTAAACCCGAATCAGGTTGTAGAAAGTGGTGATGTGCGTTATTTCGATAAAGTCCCCACCAAATTTGCCGGCTGGGATCAAGCCCGGTTTGAGGAATCGGGCATTCGCGTGGTGCCCAATGCCGTGGCGCGTCATGGCAGTTTTATCGCCAAAGGCACCGTGCTGATGCCCTCGTATGTGAATATCGGCGCGTATGTGGATGAAGGCACCATGGTTGACACCTGGGCCACGGTTGGCTCTTGCGCGCAAATCGGCAAAAACGTGCATTTATCGGGCGGCGTGGGCATTGGCGGCGTGCTCGAACCCTTGCAGGCATCGCCCACCATCATCGAAGACAACTGCTTTATCGGCGCGCGCTCAGAAGTGGTTGAAGGCGTGATTGTTGAAGAGGGTGCAGTCATTTCCATGGGCGTGTACATCGGCCAATCCACCAAAATTTATGACCGCGAAACCGGTGAAATCACCTATGGCCGCATACCGGCGGGCTCGGTTGTTGTGTCTGGCAACCTGCCCTCTAAATGCGGCAAATACAGCCTGTATTGCGCCGTCATCGTAAAAAAAGTGGATGCCAAAACCCGCAGTAAAGTGGGCATTAACGCATTACTGCGCGATATTTGATTCCCACGCGCGAACCTCGGCCCCCTTTCGTGAAAAGGGGCGTAAATCTCGCAGGTTCTGGCCATAAATGCCGCTATGTACCAGCACCGCACAAAAGCCAGTTCAAAACAGTACATTCATCGCGTAACAACTAAAATACGATACACTCAAGGTATTGAATCTCAAAGGAACCGCTGCCATGAATGCCACTGCAACCAGACCGGGAGCCAGCTGCATGAGTACGCACGCAGCTCATCGGCGCACCTTAAGCGTCACCGATTACCTCAACGGTGAAGAACACAGTGAAATCCGTCATGAGTATCTCGGCGGCAAAATCTATCCTCGGGACGATGCCAGCACGCTGAATTTTTTGATCACGGGCTCACTAATTACGATGGTGCTACCCGCAAGTCGGGTACATGCTTGCCGTTCAACTTTCAAACTCAAGCTGGATACTTCCGGGGAAACAACTTTCTACTACCCTGATCTCATGGTCGTTTGCAACCCAAAAGATAGCCACCCGCTTTACGCCACCCAACCTTGCCTGATTATCGAAGTACTCTCGGAAACTACCGAACGCATCGACCGCCGCGAAAAAATGCTTGCCTATCAAACCTTGCCGAGCTTGCAAGAATATGTGCTTGTCGCGCAGGATTACCGCCAAATTGAAATTTACCGCCGCCGCAGCAATTGGCTGCCCGAAATTTATACCGACGGCGCATTCACCCTAGAATGCCTTGACCTCACCACCCCCGTGGCCGAGGTGTATCAGGATTTGGCCGATTAACCCCCATGCGCCGCACCGCCGAACAACGCCACATCATCACCGATATTGTTCGCCAAACGGCGGGCGGGTACGCCTGCTCGGTTCGCGGCTTGATGACACCGCGCGCGGCGGCGATATTGATCTGCTCATCGAATTAGACACCACCGCCGATGCCCCCGCAGAACTCGCCGCCCAAATCAGTGCCCGCATTGCCCGCGCTCTGGATGGGCGCAAAGTCGATATACTCCTTGCCGCGCCAAACCTAATGCGACGCCCCATTCACGACATTGCCGCACGCCAAGGATGATTACTATGAGCCCGACGCCTTCGGCAACCTTCCCCGCAGCCACCCCATGAGCATCCGTGTTGCCAAAAATGCCGGCTGGAACCTCATCGGCGTCAGCCTGCCCCTATTGGCGGGTTTGCTCGCCGTGCCGCTGTTATTACACGGCTTAGGCCAAGCCAAGCTCGGCGTATTCTCCTTGGCCTTAGGGTTATTTGGCTTTGCCGGCGTGTTTGATTTAGGGCTGGGGCGCGCGCTCACCCAAACCATCGCCAGCGAACAAGGCAAGGGGTCTAGCCTGCCCGCCATTGCCCGGCTTGTGCGGCGCGGCTTGCTCGCCGTGCTGGTTTTAGGCTTGGTTTGGGGGGCTGCACTCTTTTGGGCGGCCCGCCCCATCGCCTTGGATTTATTTCATCTTGAAGGCAGCATGGCGGCTGAAACGGTTTTGGGCATCCACTGGCTGGCGCTTGCCCTGCCCCTCATGCTGCTTTCAACCAGCCTCACCGGCGTGCTTGAAGGCCTACAGCAATTTCGCGCGGTGAATGTACTGCGTGCGCCCATCGGCGCGGCCACCTTTATTATTCCCGCAATAGTGGCGCAATACACCGATAACCTAGGCTGGGTAATCGCCAGCCTAGCCCTCACCC
>NCFS01000039.1:0-24271 GCA_002281295.1 Halothiobacillus sp. 35-54-62
GCGCTGCCCAGTGATTTAGGCGCGAGCAATTCAGCCACCGTGCAACAATTAAACAACCCCGCTTTTGATACCCCCGATGGCTTGCTGGCCGAGCAGCCCCTGCTTAAGCAAATGGCGAGCGACGTGGGCTTAACTACCGCCCGCATTGCCGCCGAGCGGGCAGCGGGCGCGGGTGCCCCTGAGCTTGGGCTAGGGGTTAAGCGCGATCGCGGTGATCGCGGTATGCCCTATGACAACAGCCTGTTTGTAACCTTGAGCTTGCCGATTGGCGGGCAAAAATACCGCGACCCCGCTTTGGCCGCGATGACCCAGCAGCGCGCCACAGCCCAAGTAGCCTTAATTAAAACCACGCAGCAATTATTAGGCGATGCAACCGCCTTGCGCCAGCGCATTAACGCGTGGCCGCAGCGTTTAGCGCGGCTAGATAACAGCGCCGCCTTAGCGGAGAAAACCTTAAGCCTTAAGCAAAAAGCCCGGCAGATGGGCGAGCTCGATTGGAGCCAAGTGCTCAGTTTTGAGCGGGATGCGGCCGATGCGCGCCTGCAAGCCAAGCTGGCGCACATTGAATACGCTGCCGATCTCAGCAGCTTAAAGCAAACCTTAGGCCTAATGCCCCAAAATTAACCCCTTTATAAGCGTTTTAAGCCGATTTAAAGCGGCTTAAAACGGGCTTTTAACCCCTGTCATGCCGTTTTTTATGTTATTGCCTAAGCACAAGCACCGAGGATTTACTAATGCACGCTCTATCCCCCCGCGCAGGCCTTGCGCCCTTAATGGTTGCCTTTTTAATGGCTGGATTGTGTGGGCTGCCTTTAGCGCAAGCCACGCCAACCGTTAACGCGGGCGTGCCCAAGCCTGCTCAGGCCATCGTGATTCCCGAGGCCATGCGCCCGAATCTTAAAATTCAATCGGTGCCGGTGGTATCCACCCAAAACTTGCCCATCACCCAAGGCTTAGCCAGCATTAGTGCCGCCGCCAGCAATCAGGCCAGCAGCCAAGTATCTGCCCCGGCCGATGGCCTGATTGTGGGTAATTTGCCGCAAATTGGGCAAACCGTGACGGCAGGGCAAACCCTGTTTGAACTCGCGAGCGCAGGCCTGGCCGATTTACAAGGCCAATGGTCGATGGCGCAAGCCCGTGCCGCCCTCGCACAGCAAAATTTAAGCCGAGATGCGGCGCTGTTTACCGATGGGCTTATTGCTAAAAAACGCCTAGACGATACCCGCAGCCAAGCGCAATCGGCCGCAGCGGAGTTAAATGCCGCCACCGCGCGCTTGCAAGTGGCGGGCATTACCGCCGGCAAACAAGCCACTGGGGGGCATTTAGCGGTACGCGCGCCGGTTACGGGCGTTGTGACGCAGCGCAAAATTATGCCCGGCGAGCGCGTCATGGCGGGGCAAGCCCTGTTTGAAATCACCATGAGTGGCGAGCAGTGGTGGCTTATGGCCGTGCCACCGGCTCTGGCGCCAGCCGCCGGCGCGCAGGCCGAGCTTAAAATTGCCGGCTGCCCCGAGGCCGCCCCGGTGAAGCTCGTGGATTTGGCCGTCGATCCGCTAAGCCAGATGGTGACGCTGCGCGCCGAGCCCAAAACGCCCTGCGCGCCTTTGCGTCCCGGGCAAAAGGCCAATGCCAGCTTGTGGATTATGCAGCCGAGCCCCGTTCAGGTGGTGCCCATTGGGGCTGTAACCGAGCTTGATAACCAGCAGCAGGTATTTGTGCAGCGCGGCGAGCAGTTTTTCCTGATGCCCGTGCAATTGCGTGGTGAGTTTGACGGCATGGCCTATGTTTTGGGCGATTTTCAGCCGCAGGATTTAATCGTAACCCACGGCATGAGCCGGCTTAAAGCGTTGGCGCTCGGCATGGGGGCTGAATAATGTTAAATCGTCTGATTGCATTCTCATTGGCGCAGCGCTTACTCATCTTGCTTGCGGCCTTACTGGTGGCCGGTTTTGGTTGGATGGCGTTTTCCACCATCCCGATTGATGCCTACCCCGATATTTCCCCCACCCAAGTGCAAATTATTCTCAAAGCCCCCGGCGTAACACCGACCGAGGTGGAAACCCGTATTACCGCCCCGCTGGAAACGTCCTTGCTCGGCATTCCGAATCAAACCATGCTGCGCTCCACCTCCAAATACGGCATTGCCGTGATTACCTTAGATTTTGCCGAAGGCACCGATATTTATTGGGCGCGCCAGCAGGTGAACGAGGCACTCTCGAATGCACGCGGTGATTTGCCAGCGGGCACCACCGGCGGTGTGGCGCCCATTACCACGCCTTTGGGGGAGGCGTTTATGTTTACGCTGGAAAGCCCCACCCTCTCGCTCATGGAGCGTCGGCATTTGCTGGATTGGGTGCTGCGCCCGGCCTTGCGCGCCGTTAAAGGCGTGGCGGATGTGAACTCAATGGGCGGCTATGTGCGCACCTTTGAAGTGGTGCCTAACCCCACGGCGCTTGCCGCCCACAAGCTCACCACCGATGATTTATTGCGCACTATTGATCAAAACAACCGCAATGATGGCGCTGGCCGGCTCGATGTGGGTGAAGAGGCTTGGCTGGTGCGCGCTGAAGGGCGCATCAAAACGCTCGATGATTTGGGTAATTTGGTTGTAACCCAACAAAACGGCCAACCGATTCATGTGCGTGATGTGGCCACCGTGCAAATCGGCGCGATCACCCGCCTAGGCGCGGTGACGCACAGCGGCCAAGGCGAAACCGTCGAAGGGCTGGTGCTCACGCTACGCGGTGCCAACGCGCGGGATGTGGTGGCCGGCGTGGAGCAACGGCTGGCGGATTTGAAATCGAGCCTGCCGCCGGATTTGAAAATCAATGTGTTCTACAACCGCGCCGATTTAGTGAATGCCGCCGTGCATACGGTCAGCAAAGCCTTGCTTGAGGCCGTGGTGTTGGTGCTGATTTTGTTGATTTTATTTTTAGGCAATGTGCGCGCGGCAATTACCGTGGCGCTCACTTTGCCGATGGCCGCGCTCATCACCTTTATTTTGATGAAGCAATTTGGCATGAGCGCGAATCTCATGAGCTTAGGCGGCTTGGCAATTGCGATCGGTATGCTGGTGGATGCCGCCGTGGTGGTGGTGGAAAACATGGTGGCGCACCTAGCGCAAGCGCATAAATACCCCCATCGCCCGCGCCTACATTTGGTGTATCGCTCGGTGGTTGAGGTGGCCGCGCCCGTCACCTCGGGCATCATCATCATTATGCTGGTGTTTTTGCCACTGCTTTCATTGCAGGGGCTGGAAGGCAAGCTCTTCTCGCCGGTCGCACTCACCATTATCTTTGCCTTGGGTGCCTCCTTGGTGCTGTCGCTCACCTTGATTCCGGTCGTCGCCTCGCTTCTGTTAGGCAAAGTCACCGATCACGAGCCTTGGCTGGTGCGTCAACTGCATCGGATTTATGTGCCCTCGCTCAATCTGGCGCTGCGCCGCCCTTGGCCGGTGTTTGGCATTGCGCTGGCGGGGCTTATTGCAGCGGGCGTGCTCTACACCCAAATCGGTAAAACCTTTATGCCGAGCCTAGATGAAGGCACGCTCGTGATGCAGGTGGAAAACCTGCCCTCCACCACGCTCAACGGCACCATTAAGCTTAATACCGAAGTGCAGCAAGCCTTAATGAAGGGCGTGCCAGAAATCGCGCAAATTGTCGCCCGTTCCGGTTCCGATGAGCTGGGGCTCGATCCCATGGGCTTAAACGACACCGATACGTTTTTGGTGATGAAGCCGCAAGATCAATGGAGCGTGCCGGATATGGCAGCGCTGCGTGAAAAAATTCGCCATGTGCTCATGACCTTGCCCGGCTTTAATTACAGCTTCACCCAACCCATTGAAATGCGGGTATCGGAAATGCTCACCGGCTCACGCGGTGATTTAGCCATTAAAATTTTCGGCAGCGATTTAACCGAATTAAATACCCTGACCGACCACATTAAAACCGTGGTGAGTGCCGTACCCGGCGCGCAAGATGTGGCCACCACCGACAACGAGGGCTTGCTGTATTTAAATATCAAAGTAAACCAGGCCGCCGTGGCGCGCACGGGCTTATCGGTTAGCAGCTTAGAGGATATTTTGCGGGCGCAAATTGAAGGCCAGCTGGCCGGCATGGTGCAAGAAGGCGCGGCGCGCACCCCCATTTTGATTCGCGCCGATGCCCTCGCCAATGCCCCGCAAAAATTAAGCGAACTGCCCATTGCCCTGCCCGATGGCAGTGTGCAGCCGCTCTCAAACTTAGCGACTGTGGCGCGCACCACAGGGCCTGTGTTTGTGACCCGTGAAATGGGTTCGCGCTTTGCCGTGGTGCGGGCGAATGTATCCGGCCGCGCACTCACCGATTTTGTGGCCGATGCCAAAGCCCAAGTCGCGCAAAAAGTCGAGCTGCCCATCGGGTATCGCTTGGAATGGGGCGGCCAGTTTGAAAATCAGCAACGCGCCGCCGCCCGATTGGGGCTCGTGGTGCCCATCGCGCTGGGGTTGATTTTTGTGCTGCTCTTTTCCACCTTTAACTCGCTGCGCCAAGCCTTACTGGTGTTTGCCAACATCCCATTTGCCCTGATTGGCGGGGTGTTTGCGCTTTATATCAGCGGCGAATACCTCTCGGTGCCTGCCTCGGTTGGGTTCATCGCGCTCTTGGGGATTGCCGTGTTAAACGGCTTGGTGCTGGTTACCTATTTCAACCAGTTGGCCGCGCAAGGCATGGCTATCGGCGAGGTGGTGCGCCAAGGCGCGCTGCGCCGCCTGCGCCCGGTGATGATGACCGCAAGTATCGCCGCCTTGGGCTTGGTGCCGCTGCTCTTTGCCACGGGACCCGGGTCTGAAATCCAAAAACCCTTGGCCATTGTGGTGATTGGCGGCTTGATTACCTCCACGTTACTCACCTTAATTTTGCTGCCGATTTTGTATCAACGTTTCGGCCAAAAAGTCCTTAAGCCCACCCCACCCACCCCATCGGCGGAGCCTTTACTATGAATCCGGCTACAACCCCCAACGCCCTGATGCTCACCTTAATTGCAAGCCATGAGCTTGAAGCCGCGCTGGTGGATGCGTTGAGCACGCTGGCTGAATACCCTCTTATGTTGGTCAGCAACCTGCGCGGCCATAACGATACGCAGCGTGGTTTAAGCGTGGCTGAACAAGTCGAAGGCACTCTGCCGCTGATTCGCCTAAGCCTGCATACCGATGAGGCAACCGCGCAGCAAATCATCGACTACGTATCGCAACACTTTAGCGGCGCAGGCATTCGCTGGTGGAGCACGCCCATCTGCACCGGTGTGATTGCGTAGGCGGGGCTTGAAAAAACCCAGTCCATACGCCTGTTTTGCCGCGAGTGGGCTATGATTCAATCCATAACTGTGAGGAAATGAAACCATGCAACCGCTTAAAACATTGTTCTTGATTATATGGGGCGCCTTAATGATGACCAGCACACCTACGTTTGCGAATACCCCGCCTGCCACCGAATCGATCGTGCTCGGCATGGGGTGTTTTTGGGGCGCTGAAAAGCGCATGTCTGAAATTCCCGGCGTGACCAACGTGCAATCGGGCTATGCGGGCGGCGATGTGGCAAAAGTGGACTATCAAGACTTGCTCAACGCCGAGCGACATCCCAAGGCGGGGGTAAAAAACCATGCCGAGGTGATTAAAGTCACCTTTGATCCGGCAAAGGTTAGCCTTAAAACCATCCTAATTAAATTTTGGGAAAACCATAACCCCACCCAAGGCAATCGCCAAGGCAACGATGTGGGCACCAATTACCGCAGCGTGATTTACACCACAAGTGATGCGCAAAGAGCCGCCGCGCTTGAAACCGAAGCGGTTTATCAAACCGCTTTAACCCAGGCGGGCTTAGGCAAAATTACAACCGAAATTGCCCCGCTTAAAAACTACAACGCCGCTGAGGAATACCACCAAAACTACCTCAAGAAAAACCCGAACGGCTACTGCGGCTTGGGCGGCACGGGGGTAAAATACCCCACCACGGCGGATGCGCCAGCGGCTACCGCCTACCCGGTGCTTAACCCCGCCGAGCTGAATGCCGACCGCCAGCTCATTGAGTTTGAAGCGCCCGATTGCCCGTTTTGCGCTCAGTTCAAAAAAGAAGTGCTTGCCGGCTGGCAATCAAGCGTGCCCATTGTGGCCACCTTAAACCCCAACGCGCCCGCAGGCTGGGTGCTAGAGAAAGCGTTATTTGCCACGCCCACCATCGTATTGTTTGAGCACGGCAAAGAGGTTTCGCGCTACACCGGCTACAACGGCGATAAAGATCGGTTTTGGAAATGGTTGGGCTTTCAGTTGCTGACCCCCGAGCAGCAAAAAATCGCCTTCGATCAAGGCACTGAACGCCCGTTCACCGGCTCGCATCTCGATGAAAAACGCCCCGGCACGTTTGTAGACCCCATCACCGGCGCGCCGCTGTTTCGCAGCGATACCAAATTTAACAGTGGCACCGGCTGGCCCAGCTTTTTTAACCCCATCCCCGGCGCTATCGTTGAAAAAGTGGATAACAGCCACGGCATGCGCCGAGTCGAAGTGGTGAGCGCGAGCTCAGGCATCCACTTAGGCCATGTGTTCGATGATGGTCCGCCGCCCACCGGCAAGCGCTATTGCATCAATGGCGATGTGCTCAAATTCGTGCCGGATGCGAAATAGTCGAGCGGTCATCGGACGCAGGCAATGCCGTCCCTGAAGGGGAAAAGGGTGCTGTGGATGGGGGTGTTATCCCTTCACCCGCCCAATACCCGCTTTCAGGTTATCCCAATGCGCCCAGTTTTGATTGCCGGGTGGCAGCTGCACATAAAAGCCCAAGGCTTCGACAAAATGGCGCACGGTGGCTGCATCGGTGCGCGCCAGCGGTCGATCGTCACTTAAATCCAAATCCATCACCGCCTCAAGCCGGCCAAAGGGCTCAAGCACGGCGGCACTTAACGATTCGGGTACTGTGCCTTTAGGTAAAAATAAATATAAATCGGCTTTTTTCAGGCTTTTATAAATGGTGCAATGCATGGCTTTGGGTATCGGGTTGGAAAATAAGGCGTTAAGTCTAGCTTAAAGCCGCCCAGCCCCTTCATTTCATGCGAGGATACGCCCCATGAAAACCGCACCCCCCATGCCCGATCAGCCCGATTGGCGCGCTGCCCTCCAAAAAGTACTCACCTCCCGCACCCAGTTGGCCGTGTTGCTGTTGGGGTTTTCTTCCGGGCTGCCGCTGCTACTAAGCTCGGGCACGTTGCAAGCGTGGCTAACGGTGAGCGCCGTGAATACCGCCACCATTGGCTTATTCGCCTTGGTGGGCCTGCCTTATACCTTGAAGTTTTTGTGGGCGCCGTTGCTCGATCGGTATAGCGCCCGCTGGCTTGGGCGGCGACGGAGCTGGATTTTATTGATGCAGCTGGCCATTTCGCTCACGCTGGCGGCGCTGGCGCTCACCGATCCCAAAAGCCAGCTTTGGGTTTTCGCCCTGCTGGCGCTCATGCTGGCCGCGCTATCGGCGACCCAAGATATTGCGATTGATGCGTGGCGAACCGACACCTTAAGCCCGCCTGAACGGGGCTTTGGTGCCGCGCTATTTGTGATGGCCTACCGCATCGGCATGCTGGCGGCGGGCAGTTTTGCCCTAATTTTGGCGCAATATTTCGGCTGGCCAATCACCTATTTTGTGATGGCGTTGTTGATGGGCATGGGGTTATTGGCCACCTTGCTCGCACCCGAGCGCGATACTCAGGCACTTAAACCCTTGAGTTTAACGGCCGCCGTTGTCGATCCCCTGCGCGAGTTTTTTAGTCGCCCCGAGGCTTGGGCGATGATCGCGCTCATTGTGCTGTATAAATTTGGCGATGCGTTCGCCAGTGCGCTGTCCACCACGTTTTTGATTCGCGGTGCGGGGTTTAGTTTGGCGGAAATCGGCCTAATCAATAATGGCTTGGGTTTGATTATTACCCTCGTGGGCGGTTTATTTGGCGGCGTGTGGATGCTCAAATTGGGCTTGTTTCGCTCGCTGGTGGTGTTTGGCGTGCTGCAAGCCGTTACCAATTTGGGTTATGCCTTGCTTGCCGTGGTGCCGCATTTAAGCGTTATGATTCCTGTGATTGCGCTCGAACACTTCACCGGTGGCTTGGGTACGGCGGCGTTTGTCGCCTTGCTGATGGCGCTGTGCAATATCCGATATTCAGCCACTCAGTTTGCGCTGCTTTCGGCGGTGGCAACGTTAGGGCGGGTCTATTTGGGCCCCGTGGCGGGCATCACCGTAACCGCGATTGGCTGGCCGAGTTTTTTTGTGCTCACCTTTGTGGCGGCGCTGCCCGGGCTTTGGCTTTTGTGGCGGCTTAAGGCTATGATTCAAAAATTAGATCAACCGCAAGAAGGCAGATAAACATGCATCAAACGACCCGAAATTTATTACTCGTGGGTGCGGGGGTTTTCGCGCTATCAACAAGCTTAAGCTCGATGGCGTTTGCCGATCCGCCGCCTTGGGCGAACGGTGGGCATCAACGCGATGAGCATCAATCCAGCCCCCATCGCCCAGAGGACCGTGGCGGCGATCACCGTGCCGATTCCCGCGATAATCAGTACCAGGCGCCGCGTCGGGATAACTACCAAATCAGCACGCGCGAGCAAATGTACATCAACGATTGGTACCGCCGAAACCTGCCACCCGGTTTAGCCAAGCAAGGCAAAATTCCGCCGGGGCATGCGAAAAAATTAGAACGCGGCGCGCCCTGGCCGCCGCCGTATGCCTACGAGCCACTCCCCTACGATTTGAGACGTAATTTGTCTCCCTTGCCACCTGGCTATGCGTATTATCGGGTCGGGGCGGATGTCATCATTGCAAATATCGCCGGTCGCGTGGTTTCTGATGTGGTGTATGACCTCCTAAACCGTTAAGCTCCGCATCTTGATTTATCTGACGCCATGGCCTGTAGCACCTGATTATGACTGAGCAATCTTCCCGCCTGCCCACCACCGATGCGGTGGTGGAAACCCAACCTTCTGCGTTAGCAATGGCGCCTATCGACGCTTTGCCGGCTGATATCGTGCCGACAGACGGGGCAGTACCGCCGCCTGTTTTGCCAGATGGCCCGCTTGAGGCCACAGCTAATGCGGCATCGCTCGATACCTCAGAGGAACCCTTGGCCGATACCCCTTCGGCCGATAAAACGCCTGAAGAATCTGCCGTGACCGCTAAAAAGCGCATTCCACCGCAGGCTGTTGTCGCTCAACTCATGGCGGCTTGGCCGCAGGCATTTTTTGCCGATCCCCGTGCGGTTAAACCGCTGGCGATTGGCACCCTGCAACAAATTCTCGCCAATCGCCCAGCGGCGCTTGATGGCTTTAACAGCCACGCCATCCGCACCGGCATTAAGTTTTACACCTCGCGATTGTCTTATCACTACGGCATGGTGCACAGCACGCATCGCATCACGCTGGCGGGCGAACCGGCCGATGAAGTCGATGACAAAGCCCGCGAATTCGCCAAAACACAAATAGTGGCGATCCAGCAGCAACGCGCCGCTCGACGTGCCGCTCAAAACCCCGCCGCCGATGCCCCTGACGGCGAGCTGGCGCCAGATGAGCCAAAACCCCGTCGCCGTTTTCGGCGTGCCGAGCCTGCCCGCGATGCGGTAGCACCGGCTGAGGCAAGCGGCGCTGTTGGCGTCGATGCCGCCGCAGATGCCCCGCGCCGTGCGGTGCCAGAATCTCGGCGCAACCCACCCAATCGCCCGCCGCGTGCGCCGCGCCGAGATCAACGCCCAGCGCAAACCGCGCCAACAGGCGATGCGCCAGCGCGTACGCCGCGTGAAGCGATGGCGCCCGCCCCAGCCAGCCAAGAAAATTTAACGCTGGAAGAAAAGCTCGCTCGCCTCGCCCAGCATTTTGGCAAGCCCGGCTGAGTTTTATGGTTTTGTGCCGGTTAAGCCGTAGCGCCTGCCGCTTGGCGTGTAGGTTGTCGCCACCGCATTCACGCCTGCGGCCTGTGGGGCGGCAAGGCTGATTTTTTAATCTCGACGGAACAAGGAATCCTCTGTCATGACATCCTCATCCCTACTCTCGATTATTCTGCCCGCCAAAAATGAAGCCGGCGCGGTGGGCACCACCGTGGCAGGTATCCGCGCCCTGTTTCCCGAGGCAGAAATTCTCGTGATTAACGATGGCTCCACCGATGAAACGGCGGCGTACGCCCAAGCCGCCGGTGCCACCGTTATTACCCACCCCTACAGCATGGGCAATGGCGCGGCGATTAAAACCGGCGCCCGCCATGCCAGAGGCGACATCTTGGTGTTTATGGATGCCGATGGCCAGCACAACCCCGCCGATATTCCCCGCTTTTTAGCGAAGCTCAATGAGGGGCTGGATATGGTTGTGGGTGCGCGGCAAGCCGGCTCTCAGGCCAGCGTAGGGCGCGGCCTTGCCAATGGCTTTTACAACCGCCTTGCCTCATGGATGACCGGGCAAAATATTCAGGATTTAACCTCGGGCTTTCGTGCCGTGCGCGCCGATAAATTCCGCGAATTTTTGTATTTGTTGCCGAACGGTTTTTCCTACCCCACCACCAGCACCATGGCATTTTTTCGCGCCGGCTATGGCGTGGCCTATATCCCGATTCATGCCGCCGCCCGCATTGGCAAAAGCCATATTCGCCTCATGAAAGATGGGGTGCGGTTTTTACTGATTATTTTCAAAATCGGCACCCTGTATTCGCCCTTAAAGCTTTTTTTGCCGGTCGCTTTGCTTCACTTAATTGTCGGCTTGGGGTATTACCTATACACCTACAGCGAATTCAACCGCTTATCGCTTGCCAGCGTGTTTTTGTGGAGTGCGGCGGTCACGATATTCTTGATTGGTTTGGTCTCAGAGCAAATCACCCAGCTCATGTATAAAGATAGCGATAACCGGACGCGTTAAGGCGCTCTCTGTGCCGCCCGCCCCGCAACAAGCACCCCGACTGGGTGCTTTTTTGATTCATAAAATCCGAGCCCGCTCGGGGTTTGGGTGGCGGCCTACTTGCTTGCGCGCCCTTCGCTTAATGAGCCGTAAAACGACACTAAAACGGCACTAAAACGACGCTGGGCAACCATAAGTCTGCCATTTGCCTGTATCGGGGGCGGGGAATGCCAGTTGCTCTGCGTGGAGCATTAATCGGGGGTGTTGAGCCGCTTTGGGGTGGTAGAGGGTGTCGCCTTGAATGGGGTGACCTTGCGCTAGTAGGTGAACGCGCAATTGGTGCGATCGCCCGGTGATGGGTTCGAGTGCGAGGCGGCAGGCATGGGGATTGGATTCGAGCACGCGGTAGCGGGTTTGTGCGGCGCGTCCGGTTTCAAAATCAATGCGGTAGCGGGGGCGGTGATTTAAATCAGCGCCAATCGGCAGGTCGATCAGGCCGGATTCGGGTTGCGGGCAGGTATCGACGAGCGCAATGTAGCGTTTTTCGGTTTGCCGCTCTTGAAAGGCGATGGAGAGCGCGCGGTGGGTTGCGGCATTGCGCGCCAGCACCATAATGCCGGAGGTGTCCCAATCGAGCCTATGCACTATGCGCGCTTCGGGGAATTCTTGGCAAACGCGGGTAATGAGGCTATCGGTTTTATGGGCCTCTTTGCCCGGTTGGCTGAGCATGCGGGTGGGTTTGTTGATGATGAGGTAGCCGGCTGTTTCGGCTAAGAGGCGCCAGGGTTCTTGGGTGTCGGTTACGCCGTTGGTGGAGGGGATGATCATGCGCGGCTTTGGATGGCGGTGCGCAGCGCGCTTTCAACCGCTGAGCAGGTTTTGGGGTTGTCGATGACTCGCCCTTGGGCATCAACCACATAGAACACGTCTTCGGCACGTTCACCTAAGGTGCTGATGCGGGCGTGGCGCAGCACGATGCCCTGTTCGCTGAGCACGGCGGTAATGTCGGCGAGTAAACCGGGCCTGTCTTTGGTGCTTATGTGAATAACATTGCGCTGGCGGCGTTCATCGGCGAGGCATTCTATTTGGGTGGCGACATTGAGGCTGGCCATTTGTGGCGTAACGCGCCGTTGAATGCGGGTTTTAGCCGCCGTTATGGTGCTAAGGCACGCCGTGAGCCGTTCGCGCAGCGCGTTAAGCGACCAGGCATCGAGTCGGGCGCGGCCTTGCTGATCGAGAATAAAAAACTCAAAGAGCGCGCGATCCGGCAAGGGGCCTGGTGTGGCGGTTTCAAGCTTCGGCGGGATGAGCGTTAGGTTCGCCGATTGCACATTGAGGCCGTGCCGTTCCAGCTCGGCCACGATGCGGGCAAATAGGCCGGTGATGTTGTTGGTTAAGATGATAATTTGGGTCGCGTGCTGATCTTGGGTATCGCTAATCCATACCCCTTGGCGGGCGGATGCGTCGGGATCGGTGGGCTCGCCTAAGGCAAGCTTTGCGTGCTGCACGATCGGCGCGCTGTCGGTGCGCAGAAAATAATCATCGGGTAATTGAGCCAGCCAGCGTTGCAAAGGCGCGGCGGCCAGCCCGGCGGCTTGGCCTTCGGTGAAGGCAGCGGTGCGGGTGGATTCGATAATGGTGCAGGCACTTTGCTCGCCTTGGAGAAACCATTGTTCGGTGCGTTGATGCAGGCGTTTGAGTAGGGCATCGCGCCATGAATTCCATAAATCGGGATTGGTGGCGCGAATATCGGCAACGGTGAGTAAATACAGGTCATTGAGCCTGGCGATGCTGCCCACTTTTTGGGCAAATTCTTCAATGATGGTGGGGTCTTCAATATCGCGCCGTTGGGCGGTAAAAGACATGAGCAGATGCTGGGCGACAAGCCACACAAGCCGCGCGGTGGCGGCAGCCGATAGCCCATGCAGGCGGGCAAAGTGCTCGGCATCTTGCGCGCCGAGCTCGGCGTGATCGCCGCCGCGTCCTTTGGCGATGTCATGGAATAAACCGGCTAAATACAGCACCTCGGGGTGTTCTACACGGCTGAAAATTTGCGATGCCATGGGGTGTTCGGCGGCACATTGGGGCTGCGAGAACCGTCGCAAGTTGCGAATAACCAGCAAGGTGTGGGCATCAACCGTGTACGCATGAAATAAATCAAACTGCATGAGGCCGACAATTTGGCCAAAGGCGGGGATGTAGGCGGCCAATACGCCGGCCAAATTCATGGCTTTGAGCGCGTGGTATACGCCTTGCGGGCTTTGTAAAATCGCCATAAAAAATTGGTGCGCTTGGGCGTTTTTGCGAAAGCCCTCATCGATGACCGATAAGTTGGCGCGCAGCTGGCGGGCGGTGGAGGCGCTGGTGCCGCGCACGTCGGGGTGCTGCGCAAGCAGTAAAAATAACTCTAAAATAGCGGTGGGCGCCCGCATAAACACTTGGGTATCGGTGGTTTCAAGCCAATGCCCGCGTAATTGGAATCGGGCGTTTATCGGCTGCGGTGGCGCGGCGGGCGCGGGGTCGAGCTGCTCGGCGAAGTTTTGCAGGATCACTTGATTAAGGCGCTCCACTTCGATGGTGGTGCGAAAATATTGCTGCATAAATTGTTCGACGGCGAGATTGCCATTGTGCTCGCCGCTAAAGCCAAATGGGGTGGCCAGCGTTTTTTGGTGCAAGAGTAATAAGCGCTCCTCTGCCCGCCCGGCCACACGGTGCAGGCCAATGCGCACCCGGCTAATAAAATCTTCGGCTTGGGTGAGCGCTTGCCATTCTTGATCGCGCAGTAAACCCGCTTCGTGCATGGCGTGTAGGTTGCGTGCATGTCCGATGCGGTTGCCCAGCCAGCGCAGGGTGTGCAGATCACGCAGGCCGCCGGGGCTTTCTTTGATATTGGGTTCAATTTTAGCGCCGGCATCGCCAAATGATTGATAACGCTGGGATTGTTCGGCTTGTTTGGCTTGAAAGAATGTCCAGTCGTCCACGATTTGATCGGATCGTACGAGGGCGGCGAGCTGGGCAAAGAGGGGCGCATCCCCCGTGATGAGCCGGGCATCGAGCAGGTTGGTATACACGGTCACATCGTGCGTGCCCGCCGTGCGGCACTCGGCCAGCGTGCGCACCGCATGGCCAATCACTAAACCCGCATCCCACAGCTGATGCAGCATCAGCTGGATAACGGCATCGTATTGGTGGTCATCGAGCAAGATCAGAAGATCAATATCCGAATGCGGAAACTGCTCGTGCCGACCATAGCCGCCCACCGCGACGAGCGCGGCGGGTTGGTTTTTTAAGGCATCGGGCCAAAAACTCTGCAATAACTCGTCGATTAAATCGCTGTGTTCGCGCAAAAAAGCCGCCGCGCTACCGGGGGTTTGCAGGGTGTGTGGCCAGTGCGATAAATGCTCGGTTATGCGCGCGCGCAGCGACACTTGAATGGGGGTAAAGGCGCGCAGAGCCGGGTGCATGCTGCGCGGAGAGCGAGTGATCTTTGGTGACCACCGTCCAGCCATCGTTAAGGAGTTTAATGTCGCGCTTGCCCGCGTTAATCATCGGCTCAATGGTAAACACCATGCCCGGCTCTAGGCGAATACCCTCACCTTTTTTGCCGTAATGCAAAATTTGCGGGTCTTCGTGGAAACTTTGCCCTAACCCATGGCCGCAATATTCGCGCACCACTGAGAATCCACTGGCATGCGCCACGGTTTGAATCGCAAAACCGATGTCGCCCAAGGTGGCGCCGGGTTTAACGGCCTCAATGCCGCGCATCATGGCCTCGTAGGTCACCTCAATGAGCCGTTGGGCGCGGATGGGCGGTTGCCCCACGGCATACATGGCGGAGGTATCGCCAAACCAGCCGTCTTTAATCACGGTGACATCAATATTTAAAATATCGCCATTTTGCAGCACGCGCTCGCCGGGAATGCCGTGACACACCTGATGGTTCAGCGAGGTACACAACGACTTCGGAAACCCGTGATACCCCAGCGTGGCGGGGATGCCGCCTTGCACCTCGGTGATGTGCTGGTGGGCAAAGGTGTTGAGTTCGTCGGTGGTGATGCCGGCGCGCACATGCGGGCGAATGAGATTGAGCACCTCGGTTGCCAGCAGGCTGGCCACGCGAATTTTTTCAATCTGTTCCGGCGTTTTAATAATGATGCTCATAGTGCGGTTTCTGGCTTGAAGCGTTCGGGCAGAGATTGTAACAAATCCCGCCCGTGGCGTTTGGCTCGGCCCATTTAACGCGGGGTGGTGAGCTTGGTTAGGAGCTGATCGACGCGCGCGGTATCAAACGGGCCGATTTTTTGATATTGAATATTGCCCTTGGCATCCAGCACAAAAAACGTCGGCGTGAGGCGCACGGGGCCAAATGCTGTGGCTGCCGCACCGGTTTTATCTTGCAGCACAAGATAGGGAATGTTCTTTTCTTTTTGCATGGCGCTCAGTTGGCTTAAGGAATCGTACGACATGGCCATGCCAATTACCTGCACGCCTTTGCGCGCAAATTTATCGTAGAGCGCGACCATGTGGGGGATTTCTTCCACACACCCCGGGCAGGTGGTGGCCCAGAAGGTGATGGCAATGGGTTTGCCTTTAAATTGCGCTAAATCGACGGGCTTGCCGGTTAAATCTTGGACGGTTAAATCACTTAATTTAACCGGGGTTTCGGTGGAGCAGCCCGCGATAAGGCTTACGGCACCCAGCGTGGCGCCTCCCAATAAAGCACGTCGGGCAGGGGAGAAATTCGGGTTTAATGGCATGGCATGTCCTTAACTTAAAAACGCAATAATGCAGGGTTAGTGAGAATTTTGGGCGTGATCGTCAAGCTGGCCGCGCGTTAATACCCCAAACACGCGCTTAAAGGGCGGTACGGTGGTGCGTTGGCCGATTAATACATCGACCTTTTCGCTGTGCATGAGTTCACGCGCTTCGGTTAGTGTGAGGCCAATATCCACGCAGCGCGCCGGCTGAAGGGTAAATTGCGTGCCAAGCTCAAAAGGCTGGTCGGCAGGAAAATCCATGAATACCTCGCCCGATGCGGCAGGTGGGGCGTGCAGAGGATCCATTTGCGCTTCGCGTTCGGCAGGCATGGGGAGGCGCAGGGCGGCTAAAAACCGGTTGGCTTCAAAGGCGGTTATCACGCCGCAAGGTAGGCGGGCGTCAGAGCGAATCACGAGCCACATGGGCTTTGAGGCGAGGGCTTGTGCCAGCTCATTGGGTGAGGCCTGCGCGCCAATTTCGACAAAACTGCGTTCAATCAGGCTGCTGATGGCAATATCGTTGGCGTTATGCCAAAGCGACAGGCCATGCATGGGGTTTGCATTTGCACGCAGCACCGTATCGTAAATGCCGTCTTGCTTAAAAATAGCGCGGCTCGTAAGGCTGGCGACAATAATTGTCATTAAAGCAGGGGTAATCGCACCCGTATCACCGGTAAGTTCAATCACCGCCGCGAGGGCGGCTAGCGGGGCCTGCAAGGTGGCGCCCATCATCGCGCCCATGCCGAGCACCGTGTAAAAGGCCACATCACTGACCGGAATTTGGGTGAAATTGAGTAAAAACATGCCGAGTGCGCTGCCGGTAAATCCGCCCACCACGATGGTCGAGCCAATCGGGCCCAAGGGCAGGCCAAAGCCAAAAGTGAGCGCGCTGAGAACAAGCTTGGCAACCACCAAGAGGAGCAAAAAACCGAGGGTGAATTTTGCGCCCGCCGCCATGCCGACCGAGTCGTAACTAATGCTCATCACCTGCGGCAGGCCAAGGCCGATTATGCCGGTCAGCAAGCCAATAAGGCCGAAGCGAACCCACACCGGCCAATGCCAGGTGCGGCGCAGCGAGATATCGGTGATGCGGATAAATCCTGCGGAAAACGCGCCAATCACGAGCCCCATGCCGATTAAAATCGGCACCTCCCACAGCGCTAAATTGTGCATCAGCTGAATATCAAACGCGGGGTTGCTGCCAAAAAACAAAGTCGAGAACAACGCGCCCGCAGAGGCGGCCAGCATAATGGGTATAAACGTGGCCAGCGTGTATTGGCGCACAATGAGTTCCAGCGCGAAAATAACGGCCGCCAGCGGCGTATTAAATGAGGCGGCAATCGCGGCGGCGGCGCCACAGCCCACCAAGGTGCGCACGCTGTTGTGGGGTAAATCGAGCGACCGCCCAAGCCAGCTGCCGCCCGCCGCCCCTAGGTGGATGCCCGGCCCTTCGCGCCCGCTAGACAGGCCCACCAGCAGGGCGAACGTGGCGCTAAAAAACTGCACGACGGCATTGGGCCAAGGTAAATTGGCCTCGTGGCGATGAAACTGAATAATGGTGTAACCCACACCCACCGCACGAATGGCCTTGGGTAAATAATGGAACACCGCGCCGAGCACAATGCCGCCTAGGGCGGGCAATAAAAATCGCCACATCAGCGGCAGGGCTGAATACTCACCGGGCACGGGCAAGCCCAAAAAATACACTTGCAAGGATTCAAGCGCCAATCGAAAAGCGGTGACCAAAATCGCCGCCAAAATGCCGGCAATAAGCCCAAGAAACGCCATGGGTATCAGGGCATCGGGTTTGGCCAGCCGTAACCGCAACGGATCAAGCAAGGATTGGAGGATGGTGCGCATCGTATTTCTCAAAAAACACCCGTTCAGCGGGGTCGTGATGATTCAGCCTTTGTTATGATGCGGCAGAGACGCAAATTTCGCTAACCCATCGCGATTAATTCACAACAGCATTTTAGAGGCAGGCATGAAAAAAATTGGCATTGTCGGCGGCACGGGCTATACCGGCGTGGAGTTGATGCGCTTGCTTTCGCGGCACGGCGGGGTGGAAATTACCGCCATTACCTCACGCGGCGAAGCGGGTACGCCGGTTTCTGAGTTGTATCCTAATTTACGCGGCGCATTAGATATTTGCTTTACCACGCCCGATGAGGCGGATTTGGCCGCGTGTGATTTGGTTTTTTTTGCGACCCCCAACGGCATCGCTATGAACCAAGCGCCGGCGTTACTGGCCGAAGGCGTCAAAGTGATTGATTTGGCGGCCGATTATCGCATTAAAGATTTAAGCGTTTGGTCGCAATGGTATGGCATGACGCACGCCTCCCCTGATTGGGTGGCGCGCGCGGTGTATGGTTTGCCGGAGTTATATCGCGATGAAATTCGCGGGGCGCAATTGGTTGCCAATCCGGGCTGCCATGTCACGGCGATGACCTTGGGTTTATTGCCCTTGATGGGGCAGGATTGGGTCGATCATACCCGCCTGATTGCCGATTCAAAATCTGGCACCAGTGGCGCGGGGCGCAAGGCCGAGGTGCCCATGCTTATGGCGGAAGCGGGCGAAAGCTTTAAGGCTTATGCGGTGAATGGCCATCGGCATCAGCCCGAAACCGTGCAAACCTTAACTGCGGTGGCGGAGCGCGCCATTGGTTTAACTTTTGTGCCGCATTTGGTGCCGATGGTGCGCGGCATTGAGGCGAGTTTATATGTGCCGCTCACGCAAGAGCCGCCGTGCGATATTCAACGCTTGTTTGAGGCGTATTATGTTGATGAACCGTTTGTGGATGTGATGCCCCAAGGCAGCGCCCCCGAAACGCGCAGTGTGCGCGGCAATAACCTGTGCCGGATGGCGATTTTCCGGCCTCAGGGCGGCGATGTGCTGGTGGTAAGCTCGGTGATTGATAATCTCGTCAAGGGCGCGGCGGGGCAAGCGGTGCAAAATATGAACCTGATGCTGGGCTTTGCTGAAACGCAGGGCTTGGATTTAATCGCCTTATCGCCATGAGCACAAGGTAATCAGAGCCGTGATTGCGCGGGCCGATGTTTTGAAATTTAAGCATGTTTGCGCATTTTGCGTCATGATTGATTCATTCTGTTTGCCCTAAGGCCGAACCATTTTTGGGAGTTTGATTCAATGACCATCACCACGCTTGAGGCACCCATTGCCGATACACCGCTCATTTTTACCGACAATGCCGCCAACAAAGTACGCAAATTAATCGAGGAAGAGGGTAACCCGAACCTCAAATTGCGCGTATTTATCACCGGTGGTGGTTGCTCGGGATTTCAATATGGCTTTATGTTTGAAGAAGCCGCGCAGGCAGATGATGCCCAGGTAGAGCGCGCAGGCGTTACGCTCTTGGTAGACCCGATGAGCATCCAATATCTCGAAGGCGCCGAAATTGATTATAAAGAAGATATTACCGGCGCCCAGTTTGTGATTCGTAACCCCATGGCGGCTTCAACCTGCGGCTGCGGTTCATCGTTTTCTGTTTAGAGGTGTTTTGGTATGGAATATGTCCCTGGTTTGCAAGGCATCCCCGCAACGCAATCGAAAATTTCTTTTCTCGATGGCCAACAGGGCATACTCACCTACCGGGGGTACCCCATTGTTGAATTAGCCAAACACAGCACGTTTGAAGAAGCGGCGTGGGTGCTAATCAACGGCGAGCTGCCCAATGCCGAACAACTGGCCTGCTTTGATGCTGAGCTGCGCGCCAACCGGCGGGTTAAATATAACGTGCGCGACATCATGAAAATTTTGCCAATCGATGGGCACCCCATGGAAGCGCTGCAAACCTGCGTGGCAAGTTTAGGGATGTTTTATCCCGGCCAAGAGCGGATGACCGCCAATGGTATTAGCGCCGATAGCGAGTTCGTTGAGCAAATGATTGTAAAAATCCTCGCGAGCATGGCAACTTTGGTCGCGATGTGGGAGCACATTCGCCGGGGTGATGACCCTGTGCAACCGCGCACCGATTTAACTTATGCCGAAAATTTTCTGTACATGATGAATGAGCGCGAGCCGGACCCCGTCGAATCGCGAATTATGGATGCCTGCCTTGTGCTGCACGCCGAGCACACTATTAATGCCTCAACCTTTGCCGCGCTGGTGTGTGGCTCAACCCTCGCCCCGCCGAATCTGGTGGTGGCTTCCGCGATTGGCACGTTGGCAGGTCCATTGCATGGCGGAGCCAATCAGCGCGTATTGAATATGCTCGATGAGATTGGTTCGGTCGAAAAAGTCTCCGATTGGCTCGATCAGCGGTTAGCCAGCAAGCAAGTGGTGTGGGGTTTTGGCCATCGGGAATATAAAGTCAAAGACCCGCGCGCCGATATTTTGCAGGGCTTGCTTGAAGATTTACGGGTGCATCGCAAGGGGTATCTTTCTCCGCTGTATGACATCGCCTGCGAACTGGAACGTTGTGCAGAACAACGGCTCGCACCCAAAGGGATTTATCCCAACGTGGATTTTTATTCAGGCCTGCTCTACGAAGCCTTAGGGATACCGCGCGACCAATTCACCCCAATTTTTGCCATTTCGCGCACGGCCGGCTGGTTGGCGCACTGGAAAGAGCAAATTAGCCATAATCGGATTTTTCGGCCCACCCAAGTTTATGACGGCGCCCCTGTTCGCGCATACAGCCCAATGGCCGCGCGCTAAATTGCCCTGCGGATTGATGAAGAAAAAAAGCGCTTTAGGGCGCTTTTTTAATGCCGCAGCGAAAGAAGCTCTGCACTTAGGCGGGGTAAAACCCGCCCAAAATGCGCGCCCCCCGCGCGCCGGTGACCGAGGGGGCATTGCCTGCAAGCCCCCGTAAAAATTGGCGCGCCAGCCACGCAAAGGCCGCGCATTCAACGCATTGGGGGTCGATCGCGAGGTGATCGCTGGTCTCAGGGGTGCTGTGGGGGCTGATGGCACGCACCGCCTGGGTAATCGCATCAACGAGGTGGCCATTACGGGCGCCGCCGCCGGCTAAGATGATTCTGGAGCCGATGCCAAGGTGCGCGCAGTGAGTGCCACCAGGGTGGCTTGAACATGTTCGGGCGCTAATCGGGCTAAATCATCGGCGGCCAGGGCGTGCAACCACGTTAAATTAAACGCCTCAATGCCCGTTGATTTGGGTGGCTGCGCGTGAAAATAAGGCGCCGCCATCAGCCGGTTGAGTAAAGCGGTATCGGTGACACCCGTTTTAGCCCAAGCACCGTTGGCATCAAATGGCTGGTTGAGCTGCGCGCCAATCCACGCATCCATTAAGGTATTGGCAGGTCCCGTATCAAAGCCAAGCAAGGGCGCATCCGGTGTGATGATGGTGACATTGCAGATGCCGCCGAGGTTCACGGCAATCAGTGGCGCTGTGGGGGGGGCATCCGCAAATAACGCCTGATGCGCCAAGGGCACCAAGGGCGCACCTTGTCCGCCTGCGGCCATATCGCGGCGCCGAAAATCCGCGATGACGGCAATGCGATGGTCTGGCCATGGCAGCCCACGGCGATCATTTCATGCCTTGAAAGCCCACTTTGTTGAACCAAGGTGTTGACGCATTCGCTTATGCGCCGCGCCATACGGATATCGAGCTGGCCTAAATAATCAATGGCATCCCCATGCGTTAAGACGGGCGCGCCCAAGGCGAGGGCGCGCAGTTCATCACGCAAATCATCGAGGGGCGCGCTGTAGTGGGCAACAACCTGCGGTGGACGGGTTGAAAAGTCCACAATGCAGGCATCCACGGCATCCATGCTGGTGCCAGACATGACCCCAATGAAATAGCCCGTTTCGGCGCGGCGCTTAATATCGGCATCCATTGGCGTTAGGTATTAATCGTTGGTGGCGAGAGCAGAGGCGTTGGCCGCATTTAGCGGGGCAGCTTGACTATTTTGTGCCATTAAATCCAAAACAGATTGCGTTTGGGCGAGAAAGTCTTTGCGGTATTTAGAGGGAATCGGGTTGGCTTCCGGCATTTTGGCAATGAGCGGATCGGTGTACACACCCTTCACATGAAACTCATAATGTAAGTGCGGTCCTGTGGCATCGCCCGTCATGCCCACAAAACCGATGGTTTGCCCCATGGCAACCGTGCTGCCTTTTTTTAAGGCATCATTGAAGCGGGACATATGGCCATAAACCGTTTCATAACCGCCGTCATGTTTGATTTTGACAACCTTGCCATAGCCATGTTGCCAGCCCACAAATTCAACCTTGCCTGCCCCGGCTGCGTGAATGGGAGTGCCCGTGGGCGCCGCAAAATCAACGCCTTTGTGGGGTTTGATTCGGTCGTAAATGGGGTGCAATCGAGCAAGGGAAAACTTGGAGCTAATCCGAGAAAACTCAACGGGATAACGTAAAAATCCGCGCCCTAAACTGGCGCCATTGGGCTCGTAATACCCCGCTTTGCCCTCGGGCGTGGTGTAGCGCACGGCTTGGAATACTTTGCCCGCATTAGTGAACTCGGCTGCCATAACATGGCCGGTTTGAACGCGCTTACCCTGTACAAATTTCTCTTCATAAACCAGGCGAAAGTGATCGCCATTCTGCACATCTTTAAGAAAGTTAATCTTCCAGCCAAAAATATCCGCCAGTTGTAAAACCATGTTGGCCGATAGCCCGGCATCAATCGCCGACTGATACAGTGAGCTATCAATATGCCCCTCAGCCGTGGCGAGCCGCGTTTCGACGGGCAGCACAATTTGGTTCGCCGTTAGCTGGTTATCGGCATTACGCTGAATAGAAAGGGATTGATTCGGGGCGATTTGATAGTTAATACTTTTCAAGCTTTGGTCGGCCGAAATGAGAATATCTAGCGTGTCGCCAGGGCGCATTTTCTCAAGGGGTGCCGCTTGATCGCCCAGCGCAATGACATTACTTGCTTCTTGCGCACTCAAACCCAAGCGGCTGAAAATAACCGAAAGACTATCGCCCGATTGAACGCGCACCGTGCGGGTGGTGTCCGGATTCGGCCGTCACAGCGCTTGGGGTTTCAGTCTCTGCGGTTAGCGCGCCGGGGGAGCGATCAAGAAGCGTCGCATCCCGCTGTGCGAGCGGCGCTTCGGGCGGTGCAATCGCCGCACTGATGCTTAACTCAACTTGACGATCTAACGCAGGATCGGTCGGCAAAGAAACTTTGGCAATCACAATACCCAGTGTGCCAATCCCTGAAAAAAGAGCCGTTACTTTGAGCCAAGTGGCGATTCGCGATTTTTTTTTGGCAAACAAATTTTGGCGACGCATGCAAGGCAACCACTCAGAATTATTTAAATAAAGGGGTACCATACAAGGCTTGATATTAAGTTTCAATGAACGAGAGATGAATAGTGGATAACCATTTAGCCGATGCATTAGAAGAACTACGCCGGGGTGCCGAAGAGGTTTTGTTGGAGCACGAGCTCATCGAGCGGCTTAAAACCCAGCACCCCTTGCGGATTAAGGCCGGTTTTGATCCGACTGCACCAGATTTGCACCTCGGGCACACCGTGCTCATTAATAAGCTGCGACAGTTTCAGAATTTAGGGCATCACATTATCTTTCTGATTGGGGATTTCACCGGCATGATCGGCGACCCCACCGGAAAAAGCGTCACCCGGCCGACGCTTACGCGCGAGCAGGTTCTGGCGAACGCGCAAACTTATCAACGCCAAATCTTCAAAATTCTCGACCCTGCCCGCACCGAGATCGTATTTAACTCAAGCTGGATGGGGCAAATGTCAGCAGCCGACCTGATTGCGCTCGCCAGCAGGCAAACCGTCGCCCGTATGTTGGAGCGAGATGATTTCTCTAAGCGCTACACAGGGCATCAACCCATTGCAATACACGAGTTTTTATACCCCCTCGTGCAAGGCTATGATTCGGTCGCACTCAAAGCCGATGTGGAGCTCGGCGGTACCGACCAAAAATTCAACCTGCTCATGGGGCGAGAGCTGCAAAAGCAATATGGGCAGAAGCCCCAGATCGTAATAACCATGCCCCTGCTCGAAGGATTGGATGGCGTGCAGAAAATGTCCAAGTCGTTGGGTAATTACATTGGCATTGAAGAAGCGCCCGACGAGCAATTTGGCAAACTCATGTCCATATCTGATGCGCTCATGTGGCGCTATTTTGAGTTGCTTTCATTTAAACCCCTCGCGGAGCTCGCCGCATTGCGAGACGCCATGCAACAAGGCCGCAACCCGCGCGATATTAAATTCGAGTTAGCAATAGAAATTGTGGACCGCTTTCATGGCGCCGGGGCGGGTGATTTGGCGCGTGAGCGTTTTATCGCCCGATTTGCAAAATCCCAAATACCCGATGATTTGCCCGAGTTCACATTAACGGAAGGGCAGCCCATCGCTCAGGCTTTGAAAGCGATTGCCCTCGTTGCTTCAACCTCTGAGGCCATTCGGCATATACAAGCAGGCGCCGTCCGTCTTAATGGGGAGGTGATTCTGGATAAAGGGCAGGTGCTCACGCAAGGCGCGCATGTGATTCAAGTGGGCAAACGCCGCATGGCGAAAATAAATGTGACAAATGTCACGAATGAGGCTTGACGGAATTATTACAGGCTGTATAGTTCGCCTCCCTGAAGCGCAGATGGTTTTGGGGTGGTGTTGAGAGGCGCCGGCGGGTTGGCGGTACTGA
>NCFS01000039.1:26839-29663 GCA_002281295.1 Halothiobacillus sp. 35-54-62
ACGACAAGCCTCAACCATGATGACGAGTAGGGCGGGACACGTGAAATCCTGTCTGAATATGGGGGGACCATCCTCCAAGGCTAAATACTACTTACCGACCGATAGTGAACTAGTACCGTGAGGGAAAGGCGAAAAGAACCCCGGCGAGGGGAGTGAAATAGAACCTGAAACCGTGTGCGTACAAGCAGTAGGAGCGGAGAGATTCCGTGACTGCGTACCTTTTGTATAATGGGTCAGCGACTTAATGATCGTGGCAAGCTTAACCGAATAGGGGAGGCGTAGGGAAACCGAGTCTGAATAGGGCGATAGTCGCGGTCATTAGACCCGAAACCGGAGCGATCTATCCATGGCCAGGATGAAGGTTGGGTAAAACCAACTGGAGGTCCGAACCCACAAATGTTGAAAAATTTGGGGATGAGCTGTGGATCGGAGTGAAAGGCTAATCAAGCCCGGAGATAGCTGGTTCTCCTCGAAAGCTATTTAGGTAGCGCCTCGTATCTCACTCTCGGGGGTAGAGCACTGTTATGGCTAGGGGGTCATCCCGACTTACCAAACCATTGCAAACTCCGAATACCGAGAAGTGCAATTACGGGAGACAGACGGTGGGTGCTAACGTCCATCGTCAAGAGGGAAACAACCCAGACCGCCAGCTAAGGTCCCTAAATCTGTGCTAAGTGGGAAACGATGTGGGAAGGCATAGACAGCTAGGAGGTTGGCTTAGAAGCAGCCATCCTTTAAAGAAAGCGTAATAGCTCACTAGTCAAGTCGGCCTGCGCGGAAGATTTAACGGGGCTCAAGCACAGTACCGAAGCTGCGGATGCCGCAAGGCATGGTAGAGGAGCGTTCTGTAGGCCGTTGAAGATAGGCTGTGAGGCCTGTTGGAGGTATCAGAAGTGCGAATGCTGACATAAGTAACGATAATGCGTGTGAAAACCACGCACGCCGAAAGTCCAAGGTTTCCTGCGCAACGTCAATCGGCGCAGGGTGAGTCGGCCCCTAAGGCGAGGCTGAGAAGCGTAGTCGATGGAAAGTGGGTTAATATTCCTACACCGTTCATAATTGCGATGGGGGGACGGAGAAGGTTAGGTCAGCCGGTGATTGGTAGTACCGGTTTAAGTGTGTAGGCAGATCCCTTAGGCAAATCCGGGGGGTCAATGCTGAGGCATGACGACGAGTCGCTACGGCGATGAAGTGATTGATACCAAGCTTCCAGGAAAAGCCTCTAAGCTTCAGATTATGAATGACCGTACCCAAAACCGACACAGGTGGACAGGTCGAGAAGACCAAGGCGTTGAGAGAACTCGGGTGAAGGAACTAGGCAAAATAGCACCGTAACTTCGGGAGAAGGTGCGCCCATGGTAAGTGAAGCGACTTGCTCGTGGAGCTGAAGTGGGTTGCAGTGACCAGGCCGCTGCGACTGTTTAACAAAAACACAGCACTCTGCAAACTCGAAAGAGGACGTATAGGGTGTGACGCCTGCCCGGTGCCGGAAGGTTAATTGATGGGGTCAGCGCAAGCGAAGCTCTTGATCGAAGCCCCGGTAAACGGCGGCCGTAACTATAACGGTCCTAAGGTAGCGAAATTCCTTGTCGGGTAAGTTCCGACCCGCACGAATGGCGTAACGATGGCGGCGCTGTCTCCACCCGAGACTCAGTGAAATTGAAATCGCTGTGAAGATGCAGTGTACCCGCGGCTAGACGGAAAGACCCCGTGAACCTTTACTATAGCTTTGCACTGAACATTGAACCTACTTGTGTAGGATAGGTGGGAGGCATTGAAGCTCGGACGCTAGTTCGAGTGGAGCCATCCTTGAAATACCACCCTGGTATGTTCGGTGTTCTAACCCAGGTCCGTTATCCGGATCGGGGACAGTGTATGGTGGGTAGTTTGACTGGGGCGGTCTCCTCCGAAAGAGTAACAGAGGAGCACGAAGGTTGGCTAAGCACGGTCGGAAATCGTGCGGTTAGTGTAAGAGCATAAGCCAGCTTGACTGCGAGACAGACACGTCGAGCAGGGTCGAAAGACGGTTCTAGTGATCCGGTGGTTCTGTATGGAAGGGCCATCGCTCAACGGATAAAAGGTACTCCGGGGATAACAGGCTGATACTGCCCAAGAGTCCATATCGACGGCAGTGTTTGGCACCTCGATGTCGGCTCATCACATCCTGGGGCTGAAGCAGGTCCCAAGGGTATGGCTGTTCGCCATTTAAAGTGGTACGCGAGCTGGGTTCAGAACGTCGTGAGACAGTTCGGTCCCTATCTGCCGTGGGCGTTCGAGATTTGAGGGGAGCTGTCCTTAGTACGAGAGGACCGGGATGGACACACCTCTGGTGTTCCGGTTGTCACGCCAGTGGCATTGCCGGGTAGCTAAGTGTGGATGGGATAACCGCTGAAAGCATCTAAGCGGGAAGCCCACCCCAAGATGAGATCTCGCTGGGACCTTGAGTCCCCTAAAGGGCCGTTGAAGACCACAACGTTGATAGGCTAGGTGTGGAAGCGCAGTAATGCGTGTAGCTAACTAGTACTAATGACCCGTGAGGCTTGACCATATAACGCCAAAACAGCCTTAGCGCTGATAATACAGATACAATGTACTTGTTTGCATTCACTTCGAAGTCACTTGAGTCAACCATCTTGTGACTAACTAATTTGCCTGGTGTCCATAGAGCAGTGGAACCACCTGTTCCCATCCCGAACACAGAAGTGAAACGCTGCATCGCCGATGATAGTGTGGGGTCTCCCCATGTGAAAGTAGGTCAACGCCAGGCTCCCATTACCTAAACCCCCCATATCATTCGATCTGGGGGGCTTTTTTTCGGGTTTTT
>NCFS01000040.1 GCA_002281295.1 Halothiobacillus sp. 35-54-62
GAGGCGATTCTTACCGCGTTTAAAAAAGGCGATATGGATTACCTGAAAAAGCATAATTTGGGCGGCGCACGGTATAGCACCATGGCTCCTCAAGCGGCCGGCTTATCTGATGCCGACATTGCCGATTTAGCGGCTTATATCGGGTTATGGGGTGGCGCGGCGCCGGCCGCTGCCGCCGCACCGGCTGCGGCCACAACGGCCAGCCCTGCCCCGGTTGCCGCAGCGGCGCCCGCGACAACCAAGCTCGTATCCAGCGAAACCATTGCGTACGGCCACTCGCTTTACTCCTCGTGCGCCGTGTGCCATGGCAACGATGGTGAGGGCGCGCGGTTATTCAACGCACCGAAACTTGCCGGCCTCCCCTACGCATCGGTTACCTCCTTGCTGGAACTGTACCGCAAGGGTCAGCAAATGGGCGCCAACTCCTATGCCATGATTCCGCAGGCGAAAAACCTCACCGATGAAGAAATTAGCGCCTTGGCTAACTATATCGCGGTCATTAATACCGCAGCCGCGCACGGTGCCGCAGCGAACGATTAAGCGCTTTTGAAGCACCCGCCCAAAAAACCGCCGCGCCTTGTTCGGCGGTTTTTTATTGATGGCTTTAACGCCGGTTAGGAGCGCCCACCATGCTGTTTGAGGTTCGTAACGTCGCCACGCCTTTTAGTGCGCCGATGAGCTTTTCACTTGATGCCGGCCAAGTTTTAACCGTTTTTGGGGCATCGGGCAGTGGCAAAAGCCAAATGCTGCGGGCGCTGGCCGATTTATCCCCCCATGAAGGGGCTGTTTTTTTAAAAGGCGTGAACCAAACGGCGATGCGCCCCGAGCATTGGCGCAAGCAAGTCGGTTATGTTCCCGCTGAATCGGGCTGGTGGGCTGATTCGGTTGCCGAGCACTTCTCTGTAGCCCCCAAGGCTCAGTGGCTTGCTGCCTTGTCGCTGCCGCCGACACTGCTGGAAGCGCCCGTCGAACGCCTTTCGTCGGGCGAGCGTCAACGATTAGCCGTGCTGCGCGCGTTATCCATTGAGCCACGCGTGTTGTTGCTCGATGAACCCACCGCAAACCTCGACGATGCCAATGCGCGCGCGCTCACGCAGTTAGTGCTCGAATATGTTCAAAGCCATCAAGCCGCCGCCGTGTGGGTATCGCACAGTGGTGATGAGCGTTTGCGCTTGGGCGAGCGCAGCTTAGAAATGCCCGCAGGCCCCGCCGCCCTGCCAGTACAAGGCGCACCCGCATGAATCTTGAACAATTATCGGTCATCGATTTAAGCCTGGCCGCCCTGCTGGTGGCCGCCCTCGGGCTTGTGCAACTCATCATGGGCTTAGGGTTGCTCCGCTCTCTGCTGATGGGCAGTGTGCGCATGACATTGCAGCTTTTGCTGGTGGGTCTTGTGCTCAAATCGCTGTTTGAAGCGGCTAATTTGGGTTGGGTTAGCCTTATGGCGCTCATTATGCTGGCGTTGGCCGGCTATGAAGTGACCGCGCGGCAAAAACGCCCCATCAAGGGCTGGCACGGCTATACCATTGGTCTGCTTTCCATGGGGGTAACAGCCGCCACCATTACCTTGTTTGCGCTGATTATTATTATCGAACCCCATCCTTGGTACACCCCGCAATATGCCATTCCGTTGCTTGGGATGATTTTGGGCAACACCATGACGGGGATTGGCCTTGCGCTCAACCACCTCACCCAAACGGCCTGGAGCGCACGAGTTAAAATTGAAGCCCGTTTATTGCTTGGGCAAACCGCTGGCGAAGCCACCGCAGAGCTACGCGCCGATGCGTTACGCGCGGGGTTAATCCCGACATTGAACATGTTGGCGGCGGCCGGTTTAATCAGCTTACCCGGCATGATGACGGGGCAAATTTTGGCCGGCGCCGCACCGATGGATGCCGTGCGGTATCAAATTTTAATTATGTTTTTGATTACCGCAGCCAACGGGTTTGGCTCTCTTCTGGCGGTTCACTTAGGCACACGCCGCTTGTTTGATGAGCGGGCGCGCCTGCGGCTTGATCGATTAACCGCACGCAAGGCTTAAAACCTCAGCGGGTTATTCTGTTGGCGTGCCGGCGGCTATGGCGTTAAGCAATAGCGAACGCTTCATTTTTTTGGGCACCGGCAAGCCCATCAGCTCAAGCACTGTGGCTGCAATATGGGCAATGCCCCCGCCCGTGCGCAGCCGGGGTTCGGTTTCATCAATCAGCAAACACGGCACGGGATACACCGTATGCTGGGTGTGAGGCTCGCCTGTCACCGGATCAACCATTTCATCGCAATTACCATGATCAGCGGTAATCAGGATAGATAGGCCATGCGCCATCGCCACCGCGACCAAGCGCCCTACTTCGGTATCCACGGTTTCAACGGCTTTAATCACCGCCGCGCGCACGGCCGTGTGGCCGACCATATCGCCATTAGCGAAATTCACCAGCAAAAAGCCATACTCTTCGCGCTCAATGGCGGCGATGGTGGCGTCCGCCACTTCATGCGCACTCATTTCCGGCTGCAAATCGTAGGTAGCCACTTTGGGAGACGGCGCCATGTAGCGATCTTCCCCCGCGAAGGGCGCCTCTTTGCCGCCATTAAAGAAAAATGTGACATGCGGATATTTCTCGGTTTCCGCGCAATGAAACTGCTTAATGCCGGCTTGGCTAATGACCTCAGCCAACACATTTTTAGGCCGATCGGGCGGAAAACCGATCGGTGAGAGAAAGCGCGGGTCATATTCCGTTAAGCAGGTCACCAGCACCCGCTCATAAGTACCGCGATCAAAGCCGGTAAAATCAGCGAGCGCCAAGGCTTCGGTCAATTGGCGCGGGCGATCATTACGAAAATTGAAAAAAATCACCGCATCACTGGCCGCCAGCGGCTCGAATGCATTTAATGCCGCAGGCAACACAAATTCATCCGTTTTTCCCGCCGCATAAGAGGCTTCGAGCGCATCGTTGGCGGTAGCAAACCGCTCACCCTCGCCTCGAACAATTGTTTGCCAAGCAAGCTCGGTGCGCTCCCAGCGCTGATCGCGATCCATCGCATAATAGCGCCCGCTGATGGTCGCAATAGCGCCACCGGCCAGCTTCAAACGCGCTTCTAGCTCAGGCAAATAACTGCGGGCCGATTTGGGCGCGGTATCCCGACCATCCGTAATCATGTGCACCAAGGGGCGGGCGCCATGCGCGCTGGCCAAATCAATCAAGGCCAGCAAGTGGGAAATATGGCTATGCACGCCGCCATCCGACACTAAACCAATTAAATGCAGGGGGCGATTGGCCGCTGCGGCCTTTTGCGCCGCTTCAACTAGGGCCGCATTGGTATAAAAACTCCCATCGGCCACCGCATCATCGATGCGCACCAAATCTTGCCGGATTAAATCGCCGCAACCCAAGGTGAGATGCCCTACTTCAGAGTTGCCCATTTGCCCATCAGGCAGGCCACAAGCGCGCCCTGACGCCTCAATAACGGTGTGGGGATGATGCGCAAATAGGCGATCTAAATTCGGCGTATTGGCCAGAGCAAACGCATTATTTTCACGGCTGGGATTGACCCCAATGCCATCCATAATAATGAGCAAAACGGGATTTCGAGGGGCGGTTCGTGACATGGTTTTTCCTTATCAATGAATTAATCAGGGCAGGTTCGCTGCCCGTCAGAAATGAGTTTGGTTCCTTAACCCCAAGGGGAAGACCCGATTGGATTATTAACCCGCGTCGCCCGGTTTTTTAGGCGGCGCATCCGGTTCAGGCGGCTCGCTATTTGTCGGCTCACTATTCGGCAGCTCACTCCTCGGCGGCTCTGGCGGCGGAGCATCGGGGCTCGATGAGGGATCGCCCGGCGCATCGCTAGGCGCCTCTAAGCGGCGCTGATCGGCTTCGGCTTCATCTAAGGCTTTATCAAAATCTAACGGCGCCGATGCGGCTTGCTGCTCATAGGCCTCATGGCGCTGGGTGACTTCATCGTCTTTATCGGCCGCATCACGCGCGGCATCTTCCTCTGCCTCTTGGGCGGCTAGGGCAGCCGCGCGCGCCATTTTGGCCTTGTAAAAAAACCGGCTCACAAACAGCCCAAATTCGTACAACAAAATAATCGGGATGGCCATCATAAACTGCGACATCACATCGGGCGGCGTGAGAATGGCGGCAATAATAAACGCAATCAAAATGGCATAACGGCGAAATTCAGCGAGCTTAGCGGGGGTTACCACCCCAATAATAACCAGCAAAACAATCGCAACCGGCACCTCAAATACAAAGCCGAACGCGAAGAACAGCGAGGTCACAAAGCTCAAATACTCGCCAATATCGGGCGCAAAGTTCACATCGCTCGGCCCTGCGGCGGCCAAAAAACCAAAAACGATGGGGAACACGGCAAAATAAGCGAAGGCCGCGCCGAGATAAAACAAAATAGTGCTGGAAAAAACCAACGGCGCGACGAGCTTACGCTCGTGCTTATATAAGCCCGGCGCAATAAAAGCCCACAACTGATAAAGCAAAAAAGGGATGGAAATAAATAACGCGGTAAGCGCGGTAAGCTTCAAGGGAATAAAAAAGGGCGAAGCGACTTGCACGGCGATCATCGTGGTGCCGGGCGGCATGTGCTTTGACAGCGGATCGGCCAGCAAGGTGAATAAATCATTGCGCAACGGAAATAGCACAATAAACAACACCAGCACCACCAGCACCGATTTAAGCAGGCGATTGCGCAACTCAACCAAATGGGCGAGAAAACCCGCGACACCCTCTTGCTCAGGTGAGCCTACGACCGTATCGTTCGAGCCGTTTTTATTTGGCGCATCATCGGCCTGCATCGAATCGCGTTCGCTCATGGTGTTTTGCTATCAGAAGAAGGCGGGGCAGAAGGGGGCATGGAAGCCAATGGCGCCTCAGGAGATGCCTCAAACGGGCGTTTAAAAGGCTGGCCGGCGCTTTGCTCTAGTGCGCGAATTTCATCATCGAAACTGAGCGCGCGCGGGGCTGGCTCGGGGGTAGGCTCGGGCGCAAGCTCGGGGGAGCTCGCGTTGTTATCGGCCGTTTGATCTATTTTTCCGACTGCGGCAGGCGCCGTGTCAGAATCAATCGCCGATAGTTTTTTCTGCTCAGATTGCGCGGCAGCACGCAAACTCGCTTCGGCTTCATCCATCGCGCCCAGCATATGCCGCCCTGATTCGGTCACTTCTTGGCGGGTTTCTTCCACCAGGGCGCGCAGCTTAGAGAGCTCGGATTCTTGCGCGGTGAGCAGGTTTTTCATGTCACTCAAGTTAAATTCGCTATCCAGCTCTGCTTTGGCATTGGCAACAAATTTTTTAACTTTGTACACCCATGATCCAATCGTGCGCGCCAAACCGGGCAGGCGCTCAGGGCCTACCACAATTAAAGCGATCACAAGAATCAGAAAAATTTCCCAGATGCTGAATCCGAACACAGTTTAACCCCGAATGCTGGCGCGATACATCGGCATTAACTCGGTTTGTTGTTCGAAGAATCTTGGGTTGTGTTGCGCGAAACCGCTTCGCCTTCAATCACGCGCCCCGCATCCACGCTTTTATGCGCTAATGAATCCGGTGTGGTGCCGGTTGCGGCCGCATCGTCTGGCTTTTTATCTTCATCTTTAACCGCGCTTTTAAAGCCTTTAATTGCGCCGCCCAAATCGCTGCCTAAATTTTTAAGCCGCTTGGTGCCGAACAACAACAACACGATCGCCAAAATAACCAGCCAATGCCAAATGCTAAAACTACCCATTTTTCATGCTCCTCAAAAATTAATTATCTTTACTGATCTTGGTGGCGCGCGGCCTTTTCTTCAAGCCCCGAGAGGCCAAATCGGCGCGCCAATTCATCAAACACGGCTTGGTGCGAAATATTCGCATCTGCCAACAACACCAAACTATGAAACCATAAATCAGCCAGCTCACTTACGATCGCATCGGGATCATCCCCCACGGCCGCGAGTGCGGTTTCAACGCCCTCTTCGCCCACTTTTTGGGCTATTTTATGGCGCCCCTTGGCAAACAAGCTGGCCACGTAGGATTGTTTAGGATCCGCATGCCGACGCTGCTCGATCACCCGCGCAAGCTGCTCAAACATATCTTGGGCGTTCAACGGGCGGGTATCAGTGCCCATACATTTCATCCGGTGATTTTAATACGGGGTCGGTTGTTTGCCATTGCCCATCGGTGAGCTGGCGGTAAAAGCAACTGGCCCGCCCCGTGTGGCAGGCAATACCGCCAACCTGTTCAATCTCAAGCAAAATTACATCACCATCACAATCAAGGCGAAGGCTTTTAACCTGCTGAATATGGCCGCTTTCCTCGCCTTTGTGCCACAATTTTTGGCGTGATCGCGAGTAATAAACCGCCTCGCCCGTGGCGACTGTTTGCGTTAAAGCCGCCGAATTCATCCAGGCGAACATCAAAATACGCCCCGTGTGCGCATCTTGCGCAATGACGGGTACGAGGCCATCGGCATTCCATACCACGTCGGCTATCCAATCAGAGGGGCTGGGTGTCATCGCGATTCACAGGGGGTTATAGGCTGCATTGAAAGAACGTGAAGTATATAACAGCTGCACTGAAATCTGGCTGGGTTTATGGGATTGTTCGGCAAATTAGCCGCGCACTTCAATGCCCGCCGCCGCCATATTCGCTTTCGCTTCGGCAATTCGATACGTGCCAAAGTGAAAAATACTGGCTGCCAACACCGCATCGGCATGGCCTTGCAAAATGCCCGCCGTGAGATCATCGAGTGACCCCACCCCACCGGAGGCAATTACCGGCACCGGCACGGAATCGGCAATGGCGCGGGTTAAATCGAGATCAAAGCCTTGCTTGGTACCATCGCGATCCATGCTGGTAACCAGTAACTCTCCCGCGCCATAGCGCGCCATGCGCTGAGCCCATTCAACGGCATCTAACCCCGTGGGTTTGCGCCCGCCGTGGGTGAAAATCTCCCAGCGCAACGGCGCGCCAACGGCCGATACGCGCCGGGCATCAATGGCAACAACCAAACATTGCGCACCGACGGAATCGGCAATTTCTTTAATCAGATCAGGGTTATGCACGGCCGCTGTATTAATGGACACTTTATCGGCGCCCGCATTCAGCAAGCGGCGCACATCGCTTATCGCGCGGATGCCGCCGCCTACGGTGAGGGGAATAAACACCTCTTCTGCGACGTGTTCCACCATGTGAAGCAAGGTTTCGCGCCCCTCATGTGAGGCAGAAATATCGAGAAAAGTGAGTTCGTCTGCGCCTTCCAAGTTATAGCGCCGCGCGGCTTCAACAGGATCGCCCGCATCACGCAGCGATTCAAACTGCACCCCTTTAACCACGCGGCCATCGGCCACATCAAGGCAGGGAATAATGCGTTTAGCCAAGCTCATAAGAACATCATCGGACTATTTATCATCAAAAAAAGCTCAAAATGGCGCGTAGAACAGCCGGTTTGCACGTTAGATTGAAACGCAACGAGCACAGCAATTTACTCGGTAAAGGGCGGGATGCCGCGCCGCTCATCCACGCGGGCTTGGGCAATACGCAAATCGATGCCGCCTTCATATAAAGCGCGGCCAATAATGGCGCCCGAAACGCCGTCGTCGCCGGCATCAATTAGCCGGTCAATATCGGCCATGTCGGTCATGCCGCCCGAGGCGATAATCGGAATGCGTACCGCACGCGCCAAAGCCCGCGTGGCTTCCATATTCGCGCCTTGCATCATGCCATCACGCGCAATATCGGTGAACACAATCGAGGAAACCCCATCTTGCTCAAAGCGGCGCGCCAAATCTGTGGCAGATTGGTTAGAAATTTTTGCCCAACCATCCACCGCCACCATGCCATCTTTCGCATCCAGCCCGACGATGACATGCCCCGGGAACGATAGACAGGCATCACTCACAAAATGCGGATCGGACACCGCTTTCGAGCCGATAATGACATAAGAAATCCCCATGGCCAGATATTGCTCAATAGTCTCTTCATCGCGAATGCCGCCGCCGACTTGAATGGGCAAATCAGGAAATGCCGCACAAATTGCGGCAATGCTTTCCCGATTTTTGGGGCTGCCGGCAAACGCCCCATCCAAATCGACCAAATGCAAGCGCCGCGCGCCGGCCTCAACCCAGCGGCGCGCCATGGCAACCGGATCATCGGAAAACACCGTATCGTCTTCCATGCGGCCTTGCTTTAAACGCACACACTGACCAGTTTTTAAATCAATAGCGGGAATGAGTAACATAGGCTGCGCCCTCGACACGCAAAATTCAAACGAGCGAATGAATGCAGGGAGTTAGTCTGGGCGACCATCCCAGCGGGTAAAGTTTTTTAACACCTGAAGGCCGTCATCGGCGCTTTTTTCAGGGTGAGACTGAATCGCAAACACCGAACCCTGCGCCAACGCCGAGGTATAAGTAATGCCGTATTCTGTGACACCCACATCCAAGGCGGCATCTTCAGGCGCGCAATAATAGCTGTGCACAAAATAAAATCGGCTAAAATCAGCCACGCCCTGCCACAAAGGATGCGGTTTAATTTGCTGGATTTGATTCCAACCCATTTGCGGGATTTTTAACGCCAAGCCACGCGCATCACACCCCGCTGGAAAGCGCCGCACCGCGCCCTTAAACCAACCCAGCAAATGCACGCCACCGTTTTCTTCGCTGTGATCGAGCATCACCTGCATGCCCATGCAAATCCCCAGAAAAGGCCGCGTTTTAGCCGCTTGCGCTAAAGGCTCAATTAACTCGCGGGATTTAAGCGCCGCCATACAATCCCCTGCGGCGCCTTGGCCTGGGAATACCACGCGATCGGCATTCAAAATCTCCTGCGCATGATCGGTAATCAGCACCTGCGTGCCCAACGGCGCCACATGCTCAATCGCTTTAGCGACCGAGCGCAAATTGCCCATACCGTAATCAACAATCGCGATGGAACCCGCCATGGTTACAACGAGCCTTTGGTCGAAGGAATTTGATTAGCTTGGCGCTCATCCGGCGAAAGCGCCATCCGCAGCGCACGGCCAAACGCCTTGAATATCGTCTCGGCCTGATGATGCGCGTTATCGCCGCGAAGATTATCAATATGCAAAGTCACACCCGCATGATTCACAAAACCACGGAAAAACTCCTCAACCAACTGGGTTTCAAACCGGCCAATCGTGGCGCGCGTAAAATTGCAAGAAAACACCAAACCCGGGCGGCCAGATAAATCAATCACCACGCGCGATAACGCCTCATCAAGCGGCACATAAGCATGGCCATAGCGCGAAATGCCGCGCTTATCGCCCACCGCCTTTGCCAGCGCCTGGCCGAACACAATGCCGCAATCCTCGACCGTGTGATGATCATCAATATGCCAATCACCTTGAGCCGAAAGCTCAATATCCAAAAGGCCATGCCGCGCAATTTGATCGAGCATGTGCTCAAAAAAAGGCACACCCGTCGATAAAATAGCCCGGCCATCGCCATCAAGATTCAAGTTAAGATCAATCTGAGTTTCTGCCGTGTGGCGGGTCACTTGTGCGGTACGAGCGGGCATCATAGGCTTTCGTGTTTTCAAAGATAAGTTAGGCGGCAAGCATACAACGGACACCGCCACGCCGTCAGCACTTGATGTAAAAAATTCAGACAGGGGCTTGACGAATCGCCACGAATCGCGTTTAATTCGCGGCCTTGTATGGCCAGGTAGCTCAGTCGGTAGAGCAGAGGATTGAAAATCCTCGTGTCGGGGGTTCGATTCCCTCCCTGGCCACCATAAAAAAACAAACACTTAACCCGCTTCGTGCGGGTTTTTTGTTGTTTTGGGGTTCTGGTTGGGTGCCAAGCCGCACAAAATGTAAATTTGCACCTTAGTTTGTGCCATTTTGCATGATCGTTTGGGGATAATTTTTGCGAAAAATAGGGGGCTAGGCGATAGCCCATCGGTGCGCAGGGCACACCCTACGGTTTCATAGATTTTTCTTGGCGAATTAATAGGCACTGCAAGCGCGCGCGGGGGTTCCGCTTTCATCGGTGAATCGTTGTCAGGCCGTTTGATCGCGATTGGTCATTGCGCGCCCTTTTATCGCAGCGCTGTGATACAAAGGGGTTTTGCTTTGGCAAGCTAACCAATTTTTGGCATGCGCAGAAAAGCATGCCCCTAGGAAGCAACGGTTCCCATGATTAACGACATCAAAAAAACCCTTTGGGCCACCGCCGATAAGCTCCGCTCCAACATGGATGCGGCGGAATACAAGCATTTGGTGCTGGGGCTGATCTTCGTCAAGTTTATCTCCGATACCTTCACCGCCCGGCGTGATGAACTCGCCCGGCGCTTTGCTGACCCCAAGGATGAGTTTTTTCTTGGGCAAACGCCCGATCTGGCGATGATTGAAGCGGAGCTTGAAGACCGCGATTATTTCCGTGCTGTTAATGCGTTCTGGGTGCCGGAAAGTGCTCGCTGGGAGGTGATCCGGGCGGCGGCGAAGCAACCGGACATCGGTAAGCAGATTGATGCGGCGCTGACGGCTCTTGAAGTCGAGAACCCGAAGCTCAAGGGGATTCTGGATAAACGATATGGCCGTGCATCTCTGCCGGACGGCAAACTCGGCGAATTGGTTGATCTGGTCTCGACCATCGGCTTTGGTGCCGATGCGGCGCAAGCCAAGGACATTCTTGGTCAGGTGTATGAATACTTCCTCGGCATGTTTGCCTCTGCCGAGGGCAAGCGAGGTGGGCAGTTCTATACCCCAGCCTCCATCGTGCAAACCCTTGTCGGTGTGTTGAACCCTCATCAGGGCAAGGTGTATGACCCTTGCTGTGGATCAGGCGGCATGTTCGTGCAATCGGAGAAATTCATCGAGGCGCACGGCGGCAAGATTAACGATGTGTCGATTTATGGGCAGGAATCCAACCCCACCACTTGGCGCTTGGCCGCCATGAATCTTGCCATTCGCGGCATCGAGTTCAACCTCGGGCGGGAACCGGCCGATTCGTTCACCCGCGATCAGCACACTGACCTGCGGGCGGATTTCGTCATGGCGAACCCGCCGTTCAATATCAGTGACTGGTGGCATGGCAGCTTGGAGGGTGACCCACGCTGGGTGTACGGTACGCCCCCGCAAGGCAATGCCAACTATGCTTGGCTTCAGCACATGCTTTATCACCTCAAACCGGGTGGACGGGCGGGCATCGTACTGGCGAACGGTTCGATGAGTTCATCCCAGAGTGGCGAGGGCGAGATACGCGCCGCGATGGTTGAAGCCGATGTGGTTGAAGTCATGGTCGCCCTGCCGGGGCAGTTGTTCTTCAATACCCAGATTCCTGCCTGCCTGTGGTTCCTCACCAAGGGCAAGCAGCAACGCAAGGGTGAGGTGCTGTTCATCGACGCCCGCAAGCTCGGCACGAACGTCAGCAGGGTTCAGATTGAGCTAACCGAGGACGAGATCACACGCATAGCCCAGACGGTTGCTGACTGGCGTGGCGAGCCGCTAGACAAAGGCGGCGTGGTAAATGAATACACCGACATCCCGGGCTTCTGCCGCAGCGTCAGCCTCAAGGAGATAGCCGAACACGGTCATGTGCTGACGCCGGGTCGTTATGTCGGTGCCGAAGAGGTCGAAGACGATGACGAAGCCTTTGCCGACAAGATGCAGGCATTGACTGAAAAGCTCGGTGAGCAAATGGCAAAGGGTGCGGAACTGGATGCGTTGATCAGACAGAAACTCGGGGGGCTTGGGTATGAGTTCTGAGTGGGTCAGTACAACTTTGGGTGAGCTGACATCTTGGATGTCAGGTGGTACGCCAAAGAAAGATGTTGCAGCATATTGGGGAGGTGATATCCCTTGGGTTAGCGCAAACTCAATGCATGGCACCAGATACGCCGATTCCGATTTGCGAATTACCTATCAGGGCTTAGTTAATGGCTCTCGCTTAGCTCCAAAAGGCTCTGTTTTGTTACTTGTCCGCGGTGGCGCGCTGCATAATCGTGTTCCCGTAGGCATTGCAACAAGAGACTTAGCGTTCAATCAGGACGTGAAAGCGCTGGTTGCCAAATCAGGGAAACTCAATCCTTGGTTTCTCCTTTATTGGCTGATGGGGCATGAAGTTTTTTTACTTGAATCCGTTGTTGAGTTTACTGGCATCGGTGCAGGGAAGTTAGAAACCAAACGGATGCAGGCCCTGCCATTTATGCTCCCACCACAAAATGAGCAAGTTGCAATTGTTTCATTGGTGAGGGCTCTCGATGACCGCATCGCCCTCCTGCGCGAAACCAATGCCACACTGGAAGCCATCGCGCAGGCCATCTTTAAGTCATGGTTCGTTGATTTCGACCCCGTTCACGCCAAGGCCGAGGGACGAATGCCTGAGGGCATGGATGAAGAGACGGCCGCGCTGCTCCCGGATGGGTTCGAGGAGTCGGGGCTGGGGTTGATTCCGAGAGGTTGGGTTATCCGCTCAATGGCAGATGTATCGACCGTGGGCATAGGAAAGACCCCACCTCGAAAAGAACCTCAATGGTTCAGTGCGAATCAAAGTGATGTGCGTTGGGTTTCCATTCGCGACATGGGTGCGATTGGTGTTTACGCGGCACAGACTAACGAATTTTTGACGAATGATGCTGTCGAAAAATTTAATGTTCGTCGAGTGCCCGACAACACAGTGCTAATGAGTTTTAAGATGACCATTGGCCGCATAGCCATCACTGATGGAGAGATGACAACCAATGAAGCCATTGCCCATTTCAGGCTTGCTGATGATGCGAGCTTAACCACCGAGTACATTTATCTGCATTTGAAGCAGTTTGACTTTAACTCTTTAAGTAGCACGTCATCTATCGCTGACGCAGTAAATTCCAGGGCAGTCCGCGAAATTCCAATTTTGGTTCCATCCCTCGGCGTTATGTCTGCGTTTCAGAAGACCATCTCATTAGTTTTTGCAAAAATAAAAAAGGCCGAACAGCAAGCCCAAACTCTCACCGACCTCCGCGATACCCTCCTGCCACGCCTGATCTCCGGCAAGCTACGGCTGTCCGAGTGCCAGAATGGCATTGAGGAAACCACGGCATGAAACCGTTCAAGCCGTGGCTTTCATTCCCCGACCTGTTGCGCCGTTTGCGTGATCGTGGCCTTGCGGTGGAGAACCAAGCCGCTGCGCTGGATTATATGGAACGGATTGGCTATTACCGCCTGAGTGGCTACTGGTATCCGCTGCGTAAAATCGACAGCGCAGCATCAACCGCTCAGGGAAAACCAGTGCGCGCCGACACGTTCGAGCCTGGCAGCCGCTTCGAGGATGTTGTGCGGCTTTATGTCTTCGATAAAAAACTCCGCCTACTGGCCTTGGATGCACTGGAACGCATAGAAATGGCTGTCCGGGTGGACGTCGCTCATCTATTGGGTGAAGTTGATCCACTGGCTCATGAAAATCCCGCGTGCCTACATGGTAATTTTACAAAGCAAATTCAAACCAGAGGTAAGGACAAAGGTAAAACACAACATCAGGTATGGTTGGACAAATATCGTGGACAGGTTCATGGGGCCCGCAAAACACCGTTTGTCGCACATCACCTGCAACAGTATGGCGGATTGCCTATTTGGGTAGCTATTGAGGTCTGGGACTTTGGCATGCTTTCGAAGCTGTTTTCTGGAATGAAGTTTGCCGACCAACAGACGATAGCTGCTATCTATGGTGCGCCGGATGGGCAGGCTTTCGCGCGCTGGCTTCGTAGCCTGAACTTTATCCGAAATGTAGCAGCGCACCACAGCCGCTTGTGGAACATCAACGTACTGGAGCTTTCGCCTGTGCCAACCGGATGGCCCCTCATGAACAATGCGAGGCCATTTTTTTATTTTTGCCTGATGCAGCAACTGGTTCATGTGATTTGCCCCAATTCCAGTTGGGGTGAGCGGGTCAAATCCCTGCTGGGAGACGAATTCCCGCGTGGAGCCAACCCGACCCTCTCTCTATCTGATTTGGGGGTATTTGACGGATGGGATGAATGGGATTTATGGACGCAAAAATGAAACACAAAGTGCAGAGGCGCCGGTCATATTGAGGCAATCCTAGTTCCCCGAGATGCGGCAGTCAAGCCGAAATTCGGCTCGGCACCCTGAGTAAATTTGCTGCCCCATAAACATAGTGGTTCTATAAACCGTCATGGCGCGGCGATAGCGCCGCATTCAGTTGGTTTTTAGAGGTGTTATAAAATTTGCCGCGCGCCACTCGTTCAGCACGCTTTACAGCCAACAGATGGGGGGTGCGTAGGATTTTGTTGATTGATCCCCGGATGTTTATACACATCGCGAGCAACATGCATAGGAATACCGCTTTTTCTATACATGACAAGCGGGAAGGATATAGATTAACGAGGTTTTCTATGTATTTACCCTCGACATGAGCTAATGCTTGTTGCCGCCGCTAACAGAGTAACAACCGATGACCGAAGATCAGCTTGAGCAGGAAGCATTATCGTGGCTGGCCGAGATTGGCTATCAGCCTGTTTATGGCCCGGATATTGCGCCCGATGGCACACAGCCTGAACGCGCCGATTACCGGCAGGTGGTGCTCATTGAACGGCTGCGTGCCGCCATTAATCGCTTGAACCCCGGCGTGCCCGTAGCTGCCCTGCATGATGCGCTGCAACAGGTGCTTGATTTGGGTATTGTGGCGCTGCTTTGTGCCAATCGCCATTTCCATAAGCTGCTGGTGAGTGGGGTGCCCGTGCAGTATCAGCGCGAGGGCGACACCATCGGCGACTTCGTTCGCCTGATTGACTGGAAAACGCCATCGAACAACGAATGGCTGGCGATCAACCAGTTCAGCATTCAGGGCCCGAATCACACCCGCCGCCCCGACATCATCCTGTTCGTCAATGGCCTGCCGCTCGTGCTCGTTGAGCTGAAAAACCCGGCCGATGAGAACGCCACGATCTGGAAAGCCTTTGATCAGATTGAAACCTACAAGGCGCAAATCCCGGATGTGTTCCAGTACAACGAGGTGTTGATTATCTCTGATGGCAGCCAAGCGCGCTTTGGCGCGCTCTCATCGAATGCCGAGCGGTACATGCACTGGCGCACGATCGACGGCAAGGGACTTGATCCGCTTGGGCAGTTCAACGAGCTGGAAACCTTTGTTCGTGGCTTGCTGGCACCCGCCTTGTTCCTCGACTACCTGCGCTTCTTTGTGCTATTCGAGGATGAAGGCAACCTGGTCAAGAAAATCGCCGGTTATCACCAGTTCCATGCGGTTCGTTCGGCGATTGAACAGGTCGTCACCGCTTCACGACCGGACGGCTCACACAAGGGTGGTGTGGTCTGGCATACGCAAGGATCAGGCAAGAGCATCACCATGACCTGCTTTGCGGCAAGGGTGATGCAGGAACCATCCATGCAAAACCCGACCATCGTGGTGATTACCGACCGTAATGATCTCGATGGCCAATTGTTCGGGGTGTTTTCGTTGTCGCAGGATTTACTGCGCGAGCAACCCATTCAAATCGGCAATCGCAAGGACCTGCGCGAGAAGCTCGCCAACCGACCCTCGGGCGGAATTATTTTCACGACTATCCAGAAGTTTATGCCGGGTGAGGATGAAGACACGTTCCCGACGCTGTCCGAGCGGCACAATATCGTTGTCATCGCCGATGAGGCCCATCGCACCCAGTACGGTTTTGAGGCCAAGTTAAAGCCGGTCAAGCTACCCCGCAACCAAACCCGCGCCCGCGCCGCCAATGAAGCCTTTGATGCGCGCCAAGATGAAAGCCAAGATGAACTTAAAGTCGCCGAACCGCTGATGCGCTATCAGGTCGGCTACGCCCAGCATCTGCGCGATGCCTTGCCCAATGCGACCTTTGTGGCATTTACCGGCACGCCGGTTTCCAGCGAAGACCGGGATACCCGTTCGGTGTTCGGCGAATACATCAGCATTTACGACATGCAGCAGGCGCAGGAAGACGGCGCGACCGTGCCGATCTACTTTGAATCGCGGCTGGCAAAGCTGGGGCTCAAAGATGCCGACTTGCCGAGCTTGGATGAGGAAGTCGATGAATTAACTGAAGATGAGGAAGAAAGCCAGCAAGCGCGATTAAAAAGCCGCTGGGCCGCATTGGAACAGGTGGTTGGGGCAACGCCCCGAATCGCCCGGGTGGCGGCTGATCTCGTTAAGCACTTCGAGGCGCGCAACCAGTCGCAAACCGGCAAGGCGATGGTCGTTGCCATGAGCCGCGACATCTGTGTGCATCTGTATAACGAGATCACAACGCTTCGCCCCGAATGGCACAGCGATGACCCCGAACAGGGCGCAATCAAGATTATTATGACCGGCTCGGCCAGTGACAAGGCGCTTTTGCGCCCGCATATTTACAGCAATCAAACCAAAAAACGGCTAGAGAAGCGGTTCAAGGATGCCAGCGACCCGTTGCGGGTGGTCATTGTGCGCGACATGTGGCTCACCGGCTTCGATGCGCCTTGCGTGCATACCCTGTATATCGATAAGCCAATGAAAAGCCACAACTTAATGCAGGCCATTGCGCGGGTTAATCGGGTGTTTAAAGATAAACAGGGCGGTTTGGTGGTCGATTACATCGGCATCAGCAACGAGCTTAAAGGCGCGCTCAAGGAATACACGGCGAGCCAAGGCCGGGGGCGGCCCACGGTCGATGTGCATGAGGCTTATTCGGTTCTGGAAGAAAAGCTCGATGCGCTCAGGGGCATGCTGCACGGGTACGACTACAGCGATTTTTTAACGGCCAGCCACAAGCGTCTCGCCGGCGCCGCTAACCATATTTTGGGCTTGGATGACGGCAAAAAACGCTTTGCCGATCACTCGCTGGCCATGACCAAGGCATTCTCGCTGTGCGGCACGCTGGATGAAGCCCAAGCCCTGCGCGAAGAAGTGGCGTTCTTGCAGGCGGTGCGCGTGATTCTCACCAAGCCTGAAATTACACATAAAAAGCGCAGCGATGCGGAGCGCGACTTGGCCATTCGGCAAATTATCGATTCTGCCGTGGTGTCCGGTGAGGTGGTTGATGTGTTTGCCGCCGTGGGGCTGGATAAACCCAATATCGGCATTCTCGATGAGCTGTTCCTCGCTGAAATCCAGAACCTGCCGGAAAAAAACCTTGCCGTCGAACTGCTGGAGCGGTTGCTTGAGGGGGAGATTAAGTCACGCTTTGCCAGCAATGTGGTGCAAGATCGCAAATTCTCCGAGATGCTGAGCCATGTTATTGCCCGCTATCAGAACCGCGCCATCGAAACCGCGCAGGTGATCGAGGAGCTGATCGCCATGGCGAAGAAGTTTCAAGCGGCGGCGAATCGGGGGGAGGCGCTGGGTCTGACCGAAGATGAAATCCGCTTCTATGATGCGCTGGCGGATAACGAATCAGCGGTGCGTGAGCTCAACGACGAAACACTGAAAAAAATCGCCCACGAGCTAACCGAAAGCCTGCGCCAGAACGTGTCGATTGATTGGTCGGTGCGCGAGGCGGTTCGCGCGCGATTACGTTTGATGGTTAAACGGATTTTGCGCAAGTACAAGTATCCGCCCGATAAAGAGCGTGAGGCGGTGGCCTTGGTGCTCCAGCAGGCGGAGGCATTGAGTGAGGCATGGGTGGGGCGCTGAGCCGTTAAAAAGGCCGTTACCCGCAGCAGCCCATCGGCATCACGCGGTTGATTTTACTTACCACAGTAAATGCGCCAAGGCCTCTCGATTGCCCAGCACAATTTGCTGCACTTTCGGATCGGGGTGCTCGCGTGCGGGTTCGATTTGCATTAGGCGCAAAAAATACGGCACCAAGGCCGCGCGCACCGGCTGGGTAATCTGCCCATCGGCCATGCCGTAGTCTTCGGCAATCACAACCTGCTGGGCGGGCGGTAATTCCGGGTGGGGCAGAACCTGCACCGCCACCTCGGTATGCCAAAGTGCGTCGCCATCGGCAGCCCTGCCTGCTTCACCCAGCACCTCAGGCTGCCCGCGCACCCGCGCCAACACGAAGTCCCGGAACTCGTCATGCGTATCGCTGAACGCGCGCACATGCCAGCGAAAACCACTAAACACCAGCGTATGCGGTGAAAGCACCAGTTCAGTCGGATCAACGCGGTTCATCGACTGATAGGCTAAACGCAGCTTGACCTTGTTATACGCCGCCATGCTGATCGCACGGAACACCTGCAAATCCAGCTCACGCTCCATCGGGCGCAACAAGGCCACCGCCGGGGTTTGCGTGGCCAGCGCCAACACCGGCCCATCGCCATGTGGCATGGCACTCAACACGTCCAACAGCTCGGAGGTTTTGCCCCTCAGCAACAGCGGCTCAAAATCTGCACTCGCTTCGTAATATTTTTTTGACTTGTTGTACGCAAGATTCATCGGGCGCAGCGCCATATACACCGCAAAGTCTTTGGAAGCCTGCGCCCGGCTAATGCCAAACGTTTCAATTAGCGCATGGGTACGCACCCAGCCGGACAGCAGCAGCGTGCTCTCCAGCAGCTTTAAGCGCTGGCGCACATCCCATTTCAGATCATTTGTGGTCATTGGTGTGTTGTTCATGGCCGCCATTCTCCATCCTTGCCAACATGTGTCAACAAAAACAACACAAGTTTGTTGACATGTCGATTTACTTGTCTATTATCTAGCCATGTCTATCAACTAGACATTTGTCGGCAACACGCAACGAGGATGATGACCATGCGCACATTTGATGACCACAGTCTGGAATTTTGGGGCGATGTATTTCAAGCCTGCCGCTTGGCGGGCGAAGGCGTGACCTTCGAGGAGTTCATCCTTGACCCGCAACGCAGCTTGCAGGATTTCGGCATGGCCGATGCCGTCGATATTATGGAATCAGGCTATCTGCCCCTGTTACCCCAGCAGGCGAGGGTGCGGGCGCGGCTGGATCGGCAGATGTCGGCCGGCCTATCCGTAGGCGGGCGCGGGCTACGTCAGCAACCCGCTCGGCCTGAGGCGGAGCCTATCTGCGTGATGGCGGCTTAGTCTGCGATTCAAGCAGCTCGAGCGAGCCTAATGAAACCCGTCGTCGCGCCGCACACCCCGCCCAGCACGGGCGTATGGATCGCACCCCGTGTACCCGGCGTGCGCGGCTGGCTGTGGCGAAATGGCCAGGATTTACGCCAATTCGATTCTGAACCCCGGCTGTGGCTGCATCTGGACGATGGTCGCGTGCTGGTGTTTCGCTTTCGCGGCATCGTGCTTGGGGATACGCGCATTATCGAACCGCTGGTGCAGGCCGTGGCCGATGACCTGACGGGGGAGCGCTATCAATTCGAACTTGCCGGATTGGATGTGCCGAGCGGCGTGCGGGTACAGGTATTGTATGCCGCACCCATTTTGCCACTCTCCAAACACAACAGCGCGCCGTTTAGCCAGTTTATCCGCCGCGACATGCTGGATTTTATGCGCTCGCTGGATGCTGAAACGCTCGACCTGCTCGGGCGCTTAGATTCGCATCGGTTTTACGCCTCAGTACGCAATTACAACCGTTTGGCGGCCTTGCCGCCGTTGCAACGCCAGCGCCGCATGCAGGCGCTACACCGTTTTCCGGCCTTGCTCGCCCCGATTCTGTTGACCGCACATCATTCCATTAATCTTATGGATGGCAAACGTCACGCCTGGCGATACCCGGCACCTGAAGTCGAACACGCCATTGATGCAGCGCAAAACCTGGTGGGCGCACTGGCCACGCAGTACGGCATTTCTAAAGGGCTCGTTCGCTCAAGGCTAAATGCGGATTTTTGGGAGATGGACGATGGCCGCAAGCGCGCCGTGCTGAGGTTTCTCGACACGCTGCCTGCCAACAAACGCCCGGCCAGTGCAGAAGAACTCATTCGCGAATGGCCGCGCTTGCAAGCCTATCTGCTGTTTTTTGGCGAGGATGCGCAGGGCATTCCTCGCGCGCCCGAATCGCCCGAGGTGCATCGCGGTGCGTTTCGCTTAGGCTGGCAGGAAACCTGGCACTACTGCGATCAGCACGCGCCGAATTTTCACCATGCCCTGCACGATACGCGGGATTTTTTGGCGGCGGCGGGCGCACTCGCGGCGCAGTGGCTCAAAATTCAACGACCGCTGGCGATGGAGCGCTTGGCCGAAGCTTGGCTGGCGCTGTATGGTTTAAGCGGGTTGCTGCGCGGCTCTAGCCGTTGGCATCGTTTGCGACCGCCACCGAGCGCAGGGTTTATCGACCGCAACCTGCCTGCCCTGCTGGGCGCTTGGCACGAGGGCAAGCATGAAGCGCATGAATTACTCAGTTACAGCGCGCTGGTCGAAGAGGGGGAGGCCATGCGCCACTGTGTTGCCGACTACTGGCAGGAATGCGTGCAGGGCGAGCGTATGTTCAGGCTCCGCCTTGCTGACGGTGAGCGCGCCACAGCGGAATATGTGCCAGACCAACACCCGCACGATGCGTTTGATGTGCTGTATCGACTCGAACAACTGCGTGGCCAGTGCAATGCCGAAGTCAGCGCGGCCATGCAGAAGTTTGCCGAGCAGCTTGAAACACAGCTGAACCAGGACGCACTCAAACCGCAGCGCAGCGCAGCCTTGGGCTTGCAACAAATTTGGGCCAACGATCAGGCCGCCCCACGGCAAAGCTGGCTCGACCCGCGCAGCCAGCAAGAGCTGCTGGCCGTGCTCGCTTGGCTTGAGCACGCACCGGCAGGGGCGGACGTATGGCTGCGCGCCCATGTGGCGGGCTTTGCGTATCACGCGGGGAATGATGCGGATTTTCTGCCCACCGAAGGCGAGATACTGAGCATGCAGCGTGAGCCGGAAAATCCGCATGACGCACTGGCGGTACGCATCGACTGGCAAGGCCGCAAACTGGGCTATATCCCCAGACCCGCCAATGCCGAGATTGCCCGCGCGCTGGATGCGGGCGTGATGCTGACCGCCAAAATCCAGCGTTTTGATGCCAAGGCTGCGCTGTGGCGGCGTTTGGAATTTGTGGTGCATGACCCAAGTGCGGGCCGGGCGTGAACGCGATAGGCTGAACGCCAACCAACGCTCGTATTCAATTTGCGCCGAATCAACAAGAATCATCAGGCCACTGCGCCCACGTCAAAATTAAAGGTTCCGACAAAGGTTCCGACACCGGTGGTTATTCTGAGCGATTACGCTCGATTGCCGCCCATTCACTCAACGCGCGCTAAAACCCGAGTACGGGCGCGATAAGCCCCGGCAGCAGTGCCGCGATGGCTTTCGGGCTGCCTGGGAGGGCAATGAGGGGGATGCCTTGGGGTGTTTTTATCGCGCAGGTCGGGCGGCCGGGGCGCAGGTTCAGCCCGTGAAAGAGCCAGGTGCCAAGCGGGGCGAGCGCAGCGCGGGTGTGATCGTGGTTGCCTGCCGAGGTGCCGCCCACGAGCAGAATTAAATCCGGAGGGGGTGTTGTGCTGAGGCTATTGAGTACGGCGGCACGAATCGCGTGTTCATCGTCGGGGATGATGGGCTCCTCGGACAAAACCCTGACATGGTGCTGGGCGAGAACGCTCTCGATGAGTATGTGATTATGCTCGTAAATTTGCCCCTGCTGGCGGGGCTGGCCTGCGGGGGCAAGCTCGTTTCCGATGAGCAGAATTTGAATGCCGTAGGCACGCGTAACGGCCAGCTCGGGTACCCCGTGACGTGCGGCAACCGCTAAGTGCGCGGGCAATAAGCGCGTTTGCGCCGGAATTAAAACATCCCCCTGCCTGGCTACGCTGCCACAGGATTCGCAATCGGCACCGGGCCGAATTAACTCGACGGTTACAAAAACTTTGTTTGCCTCAACGCGGGCATATTCTTTGCGGATGACACAATCGGCGCCTTGCGGCAGCGGGGCGCCGGTGGCGATAGCGACGACGGTGCCTTGCGCCAAGGGCGCAAGATCGGCACTGCCTGCGGCCGATTCGCCCGCGCTATCGAGTGGGGATTGGGGGGATAAATCACCGAACCTTGCGGCATAGCCATCCATCATGGCGCGATGGAACGGTGGGAAGGGATTGGGGGCCATCAGCGGGGTAGCTAACCTTTGATTTAACGCCTGAATTAAAGGCAGCCGCACGGTTGGCCTAGGGTTTAAGCTGGCACGCAGGCGTGCGATGGCCGTGTGAAGCGAGACCGCGTTCTCATCGGGGGAATCGCATGAGTCCATTGGCGCGCTTAGGTTGCCCGCTGATAAGGGGGATTCAACCCTCGTTAAAGGGTTCGGCGGTTGGGGTGGCAGGCTTAGGGTCTTCATGCGGATTCTCCTTGCAATGCGGTGCGCTGGCCGGGGATGAGCATGCCGTGGTGTGTGAATGGGCTCATCTGGGCCGTGGCCGTGGCTAATTGCGCGGGGGTATTGCAGTTAATAAAGGCCTCGGCATCGGCCGATAGATCACACAAGGCATAACAGCCGGCCATGAGGAGTGTGCTAAGGCTCATATGAGGCGCGCAAGGCCGCTGTGCAAGACAAGGCCGGTGAATTAGCGCCACCGTGGGCTGAAGGCGTTGGCCATCGTGCGCGATGATGACCGCCGCACGGGTTTGTTTTTGCCGCAAAAATAATTGCTGCGGCCAATGAGCCTGATAAAACGGCAAATCGCAAGGGGCAATGAGCAGCCAGTCATGGCGGGCATAACGGCGGGCGTGCATGATGGCTTGCGCGGGGCCTTGGAATGCCGCATGAATTTCATCGCTGATGACGCTAAAGCCCAAGGTGGCGTAGTCGGCAAGGTGCCTGTTGGCGCTAATGATGAGTTGATCGACTTGGGGCGCAAGCACCTCTAAAACGGGCTGGATAAGTGGGACGGTGCGCCCATGCTGCGTGAATGGCAGCAGCCCTTTATCTTGCCCGCCCATGCGCCGCCCAGCGCCCCCTGCGAGAATCAGGGCGGTGGTTTGGGTTTGAATGGCGGCGTGGGGATTCATGCCAATACCCCGTGGGGCGTGGCCCAATGGCGCGCCAGCGCATCAACCAATGGCTTCATGAAAAACCGATCTTCGGGCATCACATCAACCCGCACGCCTTGCGCGCGCAGATAATCGGCCATGACAGGCCCTATCGCGGCGATGGCGGTTCGCTCTAACCCTGCGTGTAGTTCGGCCATTTGCCCCGTTTTTTCGGCCACCGTGTGCAAGCGTTTAAATTGTGGCTGGCTGGTGAAGGCCAGTGCGTTAATTCGGCCGGCGGCCATATCGGCAATGAGGGTTGTCACGGCGCTCGTTTCAGATTCACTGGCATAAATATACGGTGCAACCGGCACTGGTGTGCAGCCGAGCGCCAAAATTGCATCGATCAGCGGTTGATTGGGTTCGGTGCCATACAGCACCACACCGATGCGCGGGGCGCGGTTTTCGAGGGTGGCGAGGCAGGCAATAATGCCTTGCGTGGTGGGGATGGGCGCTTGGATTTTTGGGTGAATGTCCCAGGTTTTAAGTGTGCGACCGGGTTTGGGGCCTCGGGCAATCAACCGCACGGTGCGCAGCCGCGTTAAAAAGGCTTCTTTGAGGCCAAAGCGTTCGGCGGCGGCGACTAATCGGCTCATGCCTTCACCGGTGAGTGCGATTAAATCACCCATGGTTTCAGTGTGGGTTTCATCGTGTATAAAAGCATCCAGCCAAGCCCGAATGGGGGCTTGATCGGGGGCATCGTGAATGCTCACCAGCGGGCAGCGGCGCACCAACGCGCCGCGCCGCTCAAATAAACCCGCCAACACATCGAGCTGGCGCGATTCGGGCAGGGCAATGGTTTTGCCGGCGAATACGGGCGCCAAGGCATCGGGGGAATTTTCTGGTTTATGCTCTGGCAGGTTCATGCGGCCACCGCGCGGTGGGTTATGGCGCATTCGGCGCGTTGGCGGGTGGCGGCTTTGAAGGCGGCAGGGGCATCGATGGCACCTTCAAACCATTTGAGTTCTGCGTGCAGGGAGACAACTTCACCAACGATGAGCAGCGAAGGGGACTCGGCACCCGCGATTAAATCCGGCAAGGTGGCAAGGGTGCCGGCAATGACGCGCTGACGGGCGGTGGTGCCTTGCTCAATGAGCGCAGCGGGGTAGTCGGCGGGCAGGCCGTGGGCTTGCAGTTGGGCGCAAATCTCTGCGGTGGCGGTTAGCCCCATATAAAACACGAGGGTTTCGCGGCCTTGGGCAAGGTGCGCCCAATTTAGGCTGAGCTTGCCATCTTGGGTATGCCCGGTAATAAAACGCACCGATTGCGCATAATCGCGGTGGGTGAGCGGAATGCCGGCATAGGCCGCGCAACCGCTGGCGGCGGTAATGCCGGGGATAATCTCGAACGGTACGCCGGCGGCGGCAAGGGTTTGCGCTTCTTCGCCGCCTCGGCCAAAAATAAAGGGGTCGCCGCCTTTTAAGCGGGCAACAATTTTGCCCTGCTGGGCTAATTCAACCAGTGTCTGCGAAATTTCGGCTTGCGGCACGCTGTGCGCATCGCGGCATTTGCCCACGTACAAGCGTGTGGCATCGCGGCGAGCCAGATCCACCACGGCAGGCGCGACGAGCCGATCATAAACCACCACATCGGCTTCTTGCAGGCGTTGCAGGGCACGAAAGGTGAGCAAATCAGGCTCGCCTGGGCCTGCGCCAATTAAATAGACGCGCCCCTGCGGCGGGCGGGCGGCTTTTTCAAGGAGGGCGTGATTAAACAGTTCGCTGGCGGTTTGGATTTTACCCTGCGCCAGCGTGGGCGGAATAATCCCCGTTAATAACTGCTCCCAAAACCGGCGGCGGGCGCCTACTTGAGGTAATTGGGCTTGCACTACGGCGCGGCGTTCGCCCATAAATTCAGCCAATTTACCGATGCTGCTGGGAAGCAAGGTTTCGATGCGCGATCGAATCCAGCGGGCGAGCACGGGGCTTTTGCCTGCGCTGGAGACGGCCACGGTAATGGGGTCGCGGTCGATAATGGCGGGCACGATAAAACTGCATAGCTCGGGGCTATCAACCACATTAACGGGGAGGTTGCGGGCGCGCGCGGCGAACGCGACGGCGGCATTAACCTCGGCGCTATCGGTGGCTGAAATAACCAAATGGCACCCCTCAAGCTGTTCGGGAGAAAACGCCCCTGCGGTGTAGTGCACCGCATCGCCGTCAATCAGCGCGGCGATTTCTGCCTCGCATTCGGGGGCAACAATCCGCACCCGCGCACCGGCGGCACGCAATAAGGCTAACTTACGCGCGGCCACCGCCCCCGCGCCGATCAGCAAGCACGTTTGATCGCGCACATCGAGAAAAATAGGTAGATAACGCATGGCGAGCTCCTTTAAGCGATGTCCGCTAAGTTGGGAATAACGTGATGAGCCTGATTTGCTTGGGGGTGATTTGCTTGGGTGTGAGCAATCAGTGCTTTGAGCTCCGGCAGGCAAGAGCCGCAGTTAGTGCCGGCTTGCGTGCACACGCCTAAGGCTTTGGCATCAGCTAGATTGTGGGCTTGAATGGCGGCAACGAGCGTGTTGCGGCCAAGGCTAAAACAGGCGCAAATAACAGGCCCCGTATCGGCCTGCGCGCCCGCCGGTTTGCCCGCGATGAGATCGGCGCGCTGCGCCGCGGTGAGGGTTGATTCGGCAAAAAGCCCCGCCAGCCATTGGGTATCTACCGCGCGGCTATCGTCGGTGATGGCGATCACCCAATCGAGCTGCCCGTTTGTTAATTGGGCGGCGCGAAAGCGGCCGTTGGCGGGGTCCCTAAATTCGATCCATTCCCGAGGGTCGCCCGTTTGGTCGCCTATTGGGTCACCAATTTGGTTACCTGGGTGCTCGGTGGCATTTTTGGGCGCCGTACTGGGTTTATTTAAAGCGCTTTTTGCCCAATGGGACCAATCCTCGGGCGCGGTGATGCCTGCTAATTCCACCCGTGTGGCGGCAATGGTGGGGATTTTAGCGGCGTAATCACCGGCCAATGGGGATAAATCGGGCAAAAAACCGCCCAATCGAATCAAGATGAATCCATACCAACGGGCGGGATAGGGCTCGACCCAAACCGCTTGGGTTTTAAATTCCGGCTGGCCTGAAACCGGGTCGAGATCGGCCGTAATGACTGCATTAACCAAACCCGATCGACTAAACGCATCGCTCCAGTGCATGGGCACAAACACGCTGCCTTGGCGTTGGCTCTCATCGAGAACCACCCGTGCCAGCAAGCTGCCCCGTGCGTTACCGATGCGGGCAATGTGATGACCGCGCAACTTAAAGCGTGCGGCATCGATGGGGTGAATGTTCAGCGTGGGTTCACTCACATGATTGAGCAGTTTCGGCACGGCGCCGGTGCGGCTCATGCCATGCCATTGATCGCGCAGCCGGCCGGTATTGAGCCGTAACGGATAGGCGGGCGTGAGCGCAGAAGGCGCACCCTCGGCGGTAATTGCCCACATTTTGGCGCGGCGATTGGGGGTAAAAAACAGGCCATCGGCGAACGGTTCAGCGGGCTGGCCCTGAGCCGGTTGCGGCCAGCGCGTGGGCACTAAGGCATCATATTGGGCATCGGTTAAGTGGGCGAGGCCGCCTAAATCTAAATCGCGGCTGCCGTTATTCTCGAAGGCGGTGAGCGCGGCATATTCACGAAATACAGCGGCCGCATTGGGAAAATCAAACGCCCGCCCAAAGCCCAAACGCTGAGCCACGGCGCACAGAACTTGCCAGTCGTGGCGGGCGTGCCCAGCGGCGGCTTGGATGGGTAGCTGACGGCTGATGCGCCGCTCGGAGTTGGTAACGGTGCCATCGCGCTCGCCCCAGCCGGTGGCGGGCAGCAATAAATCGGCATAGGCGGCGGTGTCGGTGGTCGATACGCATTCCGATAAAATCACGAGCGGACAGGCGCTGAGCGCCGCGCGCACGGCATGGCTATCGGGCAGGCTGAATGCGGGGTTGGTGGCAATAATCCACAGCACTTTGATTTGCCCTGTGGCAGCGGCGGCGAATAAATCGACGGCTTTAAGCCCCGCTTTTTGCGCCACATTCGCGCTGCCCCAAAAGCGCCCCACGCGGTCAATCGCCTCTAATGTGAAGCCTTGGTGTGCGGCGAGTTGGCTAGCCAGCCCGCCCACCTCGCGCCCGCCCATGGCATTGGGTTGGCCGGTGATGGAAAACGGCCCCATCGCGGGTTTGCCAATGCGCCCCGTGGCTAAATGGCAGTTAATGAGGGCATTGCCTTTATCGGTGCCGCTGGCGGACTGGTTCAACCCTTGCGACCACAGCGACACCGTGCGTTCATGCGCGATAAACCAATCGAAAAACTGCCGCACTTGGGCGGCGGGCAGGCCACAGCGTTGCGCGAGGGTGTCTAAATCGGGGGCATCAATCCGGGCGGCGGCCAGTGCGGCATCAAAGCCATCGACCGATTGTTCGATAAAGGCCGCATCGATTTTGCCCGCATCCGCTAAGGCCACGAGCAAGCCATTGAGCAAAAACGTATCGGCACCGGGGGCGATGGCCAAATGCAAATCGGCGATGTCGCAGGTGGCGGTGCGGCGCGGGTCAATCACCACAAATTTCATCTCGGGGCGGCGCTCTTTGGCGGCAACTAAACGCTGATAAATCACCGGATGCGC
>NCFS01000136.1 GCA_002281295.1 Halothiobacillus sp. 35-54-62
TGTCAAACAGCGTCGAAAATTGACCACCCAACAGCGTCCAATTTTGACCAGGGGTTCAGGCTGATTTCTTGCGCTGTTTGAAGCGGTAGGAGTCGTTGCCGGTCTCAAGGATGTCGCAGTGGTGGGTGATGCGGTCGAGCAGGGCTGTGGTCATTTTTGCGTTGCCGAACACGTTGACCCATTCACCGAAGCTGAGGTTGGTGGTGATGATCAGCGAGGTCTTCTCATAGAGCTGGCTGATGAGGTGGAAGAGCAAAGCACCGCCCGACTCTGGGAAGGGCAGATAGCCGAGCTCATCGAGGATCACCCCATCAATCAGGGTGAGTTGTCGGGCGAGGTTTCCTGCCTTGCCTTGCTGCTTTTCCTTCTCCAGCAGATTGACCAGATCCACGGCGTTGTAGAAGCGCACCCGCTTGCCCTGCTGAACGGCAGCGACACCCAGGGCGGTGGCGAGATGGGTCTTGCCGGTACCGGTGCCGCCGACGAGGATCAGGTTATGGGCGGTGTCGAGGTAGCTGCCCTGAGCGAGCTGTTCGATCCGAATCTGGGACAGCGGGGATTCCTGCCAGTCGAAGCCGCCGAGATCCCGGTGCATGGGAAAGCGTGCGGCCTTGAGTTGATAGGCCAGGCTACGGGCTTGGCGGTCGGCTTGTTCGGCATCCAGAAGGCGTAGCAGCATGCCTTCGGGTGAGAGTGGCTGTCGGGGAAATTCCGCCTGCAATTCCCGCCAGGCATCGACCATACCGTACAGCTTCAGTGCCTTCAAACGGCACAGGTGGTTGGGCTCAGACATGGCATCCTCCCAGCAGACTGTCATAGCGACCGCAGTTGGCGGCCGGCTCATTGCGCAGAATCAGGGCGACAGGAACCTCCATGATCGGACGATGCGTCGGTTCGGTCAGGCGACGTAACTCGTTGAGCACCACCGAGGCATGGGGGTGCCCATGCTCCAAGGCCAACTGACAGGCCACATCAAGTGCTTCGAGCCCGCTGCTGCGGGCGGCTAGCAACAGATCGGCGAAGGCCCGGTCACCCTTGGGCTGCTTGAGCAGAAAGGTGCGCACCACCCCGATGGCCAAAGGTAGCTGCCATTCGATGAAGGGCTGACCATGCCTCAGTGCCCCGGGCTTGGTTTCAAGGATCGGCACATAGTGCCATGGCTGGCAGGCCAGTTGATCCCGCCCAAACAGGCGCTCATGTTCGGCAATCATATTCCCCTCGGCAGCGACCCGCACATGAGTGGCGCTGATGCGCACTGAAACCACTTTGCCCGCCCAGGCGGCCGGCACGCTGTAGCGATTGCGATCGACTGAAATGAGACAGGTACTGGACACGCGTAGTGGTTGCTCGACATAACCATGGAACGGCATGCTGACCGGCCGCAGCGCCGGTCGCTCCGCCGCCCAAGCCTCGGCGATGGTTCCCTGCTTGTCAGGATGCACACGCTCGGCCAGCTCACGGCATCGCTGCTCAAGCCAGGCGTTCAGTTCCTTGAAGTCGGCAAAGCGGGGCGTTGGGGTGAATAACCACTCCCGAATGTTGCCCACCTGATTCTCGACCTGCCCCTTCTCCCAGCCCGAGGCAGGGGTACACGCCACCGGCTCGAACAGGTAATGATTGGCCAGCGCCAGAAAGCGCCGATTGAACTGGCGTTCCTTGCCACTGAACACCGCATCGACCACCGTCTTGAGGTTGTCGTAGATCATCTTCTGCGGCACGCCGCCGAAGAAGGCGAATGCCCGATCATGGGCATCCAGTACCATCTCCTGCGTCTCACGGGGATAGGCGACCACAAACATCGCCCGGCTATGAGCCAGTCGAAAGTGCGCCAGCTTGATCGTCTGCGTCACACCGCCGAGCACCACATATTCGTAACTCCAGTCGAACTGACCGACTTCACCGGGCGCAAATGACAGCGGTACAAAGGCCTGCGTAACAGCACCACGCACCGAAGCCGCCGCTTTCCATGCCTTCACATGGCGCTGAACACTGTCATACGCCCCGTGATAGCCCGCCGCCTGCAAGCCCTCAAACAACCGACGGGCGGTGCGCCGCCGGGCCTTGGGCAAGGCCGCATCCGAGACCAGCCATTGCTCGATCAGGACCGAGAAAGCACCGAGTTGCGGTTTGGGTTGGACTGATCGCCGATAAGCCGGTTCGGCTTGAGCATTCAGATACTTCTTGACCGTGTTACGTGAGAGATTCAAAGAACGGGCGATGGCACTGATGCTCTCCCCGCCCACATGATGTCGACGGCGAATCTTGCCGATGGTTTCCATGCAAAGCACTCCAGGATGACCTCCGCCAAAACGGCGGAGTGTGGCACAACCGGGGGTGGTCAAATTTGGACGCTGTTTCCCCCGAATTCCTGCTCACTTTTGCACGCTGTTTCACA
>NCFS01000137.1 GCA_002281295.1 Halothiobacillus sp. 35-54-62
ATCGAACGCGTATTTGGATATTCAATCTGGCGCGGGCGGCACCGAATCGCAAGATTGGGCGAGCATTTTGCTGCGTATGTACCTGCGCTGGGGCGATCGACGCGGCTTTAAAACCGAAGTGGTAGAAATGTCCGATGGCGAGGTGGCGGGCATTAAATCGGCCACTATTCGGTTTGAAGGCGAATATGCGTTTGGCTGGCTGCGCACCGAAATCGGCGTGCATCGGCTGGTGCGTAAATCGCCGTTTGATTCTGATAATCGCCGCCATACCTCGTTTGCCTCGGTATTTGTGTCGCCAGAAATTGATGACAATATCGAAATTGAAGTCAACCCCGCCGATTTGCGGGTGGATGTGTACCGTGCATCAGGCGCGGGCGGGCAGCACGTTAACCGCACCGAATCGGCCGTGCGCTTTACGCATTTGCCCACCGGCACGGTGGTGGCTTGCCAAGCGGAGCGCTCGCAAATTCAAAACCGTGAACGCGCCATGAAAATGCTCAAAGCCAAATTGTACGAGCTCGAAGTGCAAAAACGCAACGCGGTGAGCCAAGCGCTGGAAGATACCAAATCGGATGTTTCTTGGGGTAACCAAATTCGCTCGTATGTGCTTGATCAATCGCGCATTAAAGATTTGCGCACCAATTATGAAACCGGCAATACCCAAGCAGTGCTGGATGGCGATTTAGACCCGTTTATCGAGGCGAGCCTGAAAAGCGGCCTATGATGAACCCACCGCTGCCCTTAGCGCAGCGCTCGACCCTTTGTTATTTATCGTCGTTATTTATCGTCATTTATCGGAATTTAATTTATGTCCGCACACGAACCCTTGCCGTTATCCGCTGAAGAACCCCCCGTTGATGAGAACAAACTCATTGCCGAGCGCCGCGAAAAGCTCAAAAAAATCCGCGAAAACGGCAATGCCTTTCCCAACGATTTTCGCCGCGATGCCAGCGCGGGCGTGTTGCAGGCCGAGTACAGCGAAAAGCCGAGCGAATACTTTGATGAACACCCGTTGCGGGTGGTGGTGGCCGGCCGGGTAATGGCCAAACGCCTGATGGGCAAAGCAAGTTTTCTGTCGATTTTAGATGGCACCGGGCGCATTCAGCTTTATGTGGCGCGCGATGCGATTGGCGAAGCGGTGTACGACGATTTTAAAACCTGGGATTTAGGCGATATCGTCGGTGGCGAAGGCCGATTGTTTAAAACCCAAAAAGGCGAGCTATCGGTGAAAATTGATGCCTTACGCTTGCTTACCAAAGCCCTGCGGCCACTGCCCGATAAATTCCACGGCATGATTGATACCGAGCAGCGCTATCGCCAGCGCTATGTCGATTTAATTATGAATGAGCCGGTGCGCGATACCTTCCGTAAACGCACGAAAATCATCCAATTTATTCGCAATTACCTGAATAATAAAGACTTCCTTGAAGTCGAAACCCCGATGATGCATGTCATCCCCGGCGGCGCCTCGGCCAAACCGTTCACCACCTTCCACAACGCGCTGGATATGGATTTATACCTGCGCATCGCCCCTGAGCTGTATTTAAAACGCCTTGTGGTGGGCGGGTTTGAGCGCGTTTATGAAATTAACCGCAACTTTCGAAACGAAGGGTTATCAACGCGCCATAACCCCGAATTCACGATGATCGAGTTTTATCAGGCCTATGCCGATTACATCGATTTAATGGATATGACCGAAGATTTGCTGCGCCAACTGGCCGCCCATGTGTGCGGCTCCACCACCATCACCTACCAAGGCACCGAGTTTAATTTAGCCCTGCCGTTTGCGCGGTTATCGGTTGTTGATGCGATTTTGGCGCACAACCCCAACCTCACGCGGGATGATCTAAGCGAGATTACCCGCGCGCGCGCCATTGCCGAAGGGCTGGGTATTCACATTAAAGACAGCTTTGGCTTAGGCAAGATTCAAATCATGATTTTTGAAGAAACCGCCGAGCACAAACTCATTCAGCCCACCTTTATTACCGAATATCCCGCCGAGATTTCACCCTTGGCGCGCCGTAATGATGCCAATCCCTTCGTGACCGACCGGTTTGAATTTTTTGTGGGTGGGCGCGAGTTAGCCAATGGCTTCTCCGAGTTAAACGATGCCGAAGACCAAGCCGAGCGGTTTATGGCGCAAGTCGTGGAAAAAGACGCGGGCGATGATGAAGCCATGCACTTTGATGCTGACTACATTCGCGCTCTGGAGCACGGCTTGCCCCCCACGGCAGGCGAGGGCATCGGCATTGATCGGCTGGTGATGCTGCTGACCGATGCGCCCTCTATCCGTGACGTGCTCTTGTTCCCCCACATGCGGCCAGAATAACGCGCACCGTTTTGCCTCCCCCTTGGCAAAAGGGGGATTGAGCCCTGCACAAAGCCTCCCCCTTAGCAAAAGGGGGATTGAGGGGGCTTTATTAGTCAGGGCAGCACCCTGCACAAAGCCTCCCCCTTTGGAAAAGGGGGATTGAGGGGGATTTATTGGGCAGGGCCGCACCCTGCACAGAGCCTCCCCCTTGGTAAAAGGGGGATTGAGGGGGATTTATCGGGCAGGGCAGCACCTTGCACAGAGCCTCCCCCTTGGTAAAAGGGGGATTGAGGGGGATTTATTAGTCAGGGCAGCACCCTGCACAGAGCCTCCCCCTTTGGAAAAGGGGGATTGAGGGGGATTTATTGGGCAGAGCAGAGCCAAGCAATACCCTATTTGCCCCCATAACCTAGCCGCCTGCTATCTTCGCCCGAATCAAATCCACCACCGTGCGCGGCGATTTACCGGCGGTTTCAATCGTAACGTTTGCCGCTGCGCGGTATAACGGCTCCCGGGTTTGCATCAAGGCGCGCAGCGTGCCAATGCGATCATTGTTTTGCAGCAAAGGCCGTTGGGTATCTTGCGCGGTGCGCTCGGCTTGCTGGTGCACACTGGCGTGTAAATACACCACAAAGCCCCGCTCGGCACCCAGTCAGTACCCCGCGTAATTTCTTCGATTACCGCTACCTCCCGATCCCGAAACCCTGCTTCGCCCTCAATCTCGAAAATCAGCGGGATCGTCGCGCCTGTGCGCTGCTCAATTTCTTTATCGGAATCGAGCAGCGGCAAATCCAAGCTATGCGCCAGCATTTTGCCAATCGTGCTTTTGCCTGAACCCATGGGCCCTATCAAGATGATGTTGTGTGTATTCATAGCGGGGCATTTTAACTGAAGTCATAAAAAAACCCCGCATAGCGGGGTTGAAATAAAGGTGATGGCTTCTATCAATGGGGGTCAGAGCAGTTTGTTGCCACGCCAAATGGGCTGGGATTGCCCGCTGGGCCAGATATGTTCCCAGTAATATCACCAGACGCTATTGGCAACCAGAAACTGAGAGTATTGGTGCCCTCAGTTCCTGTGACTGTTGCTGTGGCTGAGAGGTCGATGTTCACCCATTGCGCGTAGGTTTCACCGTAAATAATTTTAAAGGTTGAGGTGCCATTCGCATCTGTTGCGAGTGGTTGGGAGAATGTGACCACATTACCTGGTTCTAATTTACCGTCACTATTGATATCTTCACCCGAATCTAAAACACCGTTAAAGTTTAAATCTTCGTTGCCGCAGGTAGTTGATATAGTTTGCGTCCAGTTGTTAGCGACATCAGATTTCCATACCCCTTTGCGATAAAACTGTGGCAGTGCACGTAATTTAATTATGGCTCCTTGAACCGGGGCACCGGTGTTATCTGTCACAATGATATTGTAGGTTTTTTCATAGGTAGCATTTGTTGAGTTCTTAACAATTTGATTATCTGTACCCAAAATAACTGAGAAAGATTGCCCTGCTACAGATAGAGAAACTCGTCCAAAGATTTGAGTAGCGCGGTCGGTCGCTTTGATATCAAAACTATTATCCGTCCCCGCTCCAGCGGTGTAAGTAACTGTAGCAACCCCTTGTGTATTTGTTATCGCTGACGTGGCCGATAATGTACCCCCAGAGGTTTCATATTCGATGGTGAAATCAACCGTAGTGCCAACTACGGCATTTCCACTGTTATCTTGAACAAGCGCTTGTATTTGGGTGCTACTGTTAGGTGCAAGAACAGATGTATTAGACTGCACAATGACACGTTGTGCCGCCGGTGCTGTGAATGAAATATTTCGAACACCTGTTACCCCATTTGCTGATGCGCTCAGAACAGCGGGGCCAGAAGTTGGAGAAGTGACGTTTACCGTGGCATCACCGTTGCTATTTGTTGTGGCTGAAGGCGCCGACAATACCCCCCTTGTGGATGTAAATGAAACTTGCACGCCATTCATGGGTGATCCGCCACTCGTTATGTTCGCTGTAACTGGATAAATTGTATTTATTGTAAGAATTTGCCCTTCATTGGGAGTTGTTATTGCTGTTGAGTTCTGAGAAACACTTACAGATTGTGTAGCAGTTGTATTAAGTGTGGTTGCACTTGCAGTGATTACGGCATCGGTCGTACCTGGTGTAAATGTAAATGTAGCCGAACCTACATTACTTGTTGTCACTTGTGATGGATTAATTGATCCATTCGTGGTTGCGAGGTTAATAGTTTGATTGGGTATTGGTGTGCCATTTGCATCGGTGAGAGTCAAGCTATAGCTCTGGTTGACACCAATGGTGGCGGAGTTCGCGCCTAGAATTCCAATTGAGGTACCACTCGCAGTGATAACCAATGGCGCTGAGTTTGCGCCACCTGCATTGGCTGTCAAGGTTATTTGGCTATTTGCAAATAGATTGGCAGTAGTCAATACACCCTTTGCAGAACCTGTCGAATCTGTGATGAAGGGGGCGCCTTGAAGGTTGCCAGAAGTGGCAGTAATCGTTACAGGCGCGCTCGTGACGAGATTGTTATTTGCGTCTTTAACGAGAGCGATAATGTTTGAACCAACACTGTCATTAGTACCAATTGATGTTTTTGATGCAAGTAATTGCACGGAGTAATCCGTGGTTGGTGTTGTTGGTGTTGTTGGTGGTGGTGTCGTGGTTCCCGTTAAACTCGACCCCGCGCCACCGCCGCCGCAGGCGGCAAGCGATAGAAGGGCGACCACACTGAGCGCTCGGTTAAATTTTCGAAATAAATGTTGAATCATGGCAATGGCTCCG
>NCFS01000041.1 GCA_002281295.1 Halothiobacillus sp. 35-54-62
GCCATTGTAATACTGGCTAGCGGGTGATCCGTAGGTAGATTGCGTGTTGCCATACGCTTTAATCATGCCCACCTGACCATGCGCCGACAACGTGGTATCCGACCAGAGCGGCATATAAATGCGCCCTTTGTAATCCCCTTTGTAATAAAGCAATTGGCTACCGGGCACGGCCATGGTGGCTGACACACTTTGCAAAATCCCCGAGGTAGGGAATACCGATTTATTGCGTGTGTCGTAGCGCAAGGTTGGAATGACGCTAAAGGTAAAAAAGCTCTTATTATCAAAACCAGGGCCTGCAATATCGTAGCCATTCGCGCCTAATCCCGTAACAGGATAAGCACCCGTTGGCACGACAGGAACCCCCGTAATCCAGCTGGGTGAGTAGGTGGTTGATTTAATTTTTTGTTCTTGCGCCTGGAATGCAATCGAACCATAGGTGTTTTCCGATAACGGCACACCAAAGTTGATGTTGCCGCCGTAGGAGTCAACCAAGTATTTAGACAATGACAGCGCCGCCGCATCTTGGCGCGAATAGAACAAGCCAAAACCTTGGCTTACCCCATCTACCGTAAAATAGGGATTGTTGTAATTAAATTGCACGCCGGTTTGGTATCGATTGATTTAACCCGAGGTTAAACAACACACCTTCAGATTGCGAGTACCCCACACCAGCGGTGAACGAACCGGACAGTTGCTCTGTGATGTCGTAATCCACATCCACCTGATCGGCCACACCGGGCACTGGCTTCACGCTTTGATCGACTTTTTGCACGGAAGGCAAACGCTGCAAACGTTCTTTTGAGCGATCTAATTTATCTGCGGCATACCAGCTGCCTTCCATTTGCCGCATTTCACGGCGGTACACATCTTCATTGGTATTAAAATTACCGGTAAATTCAACATGGCGTACAGTCACGCGATCCCCGGGCTGGATATTAAAATCCACCGCTACGGTTTTATTTTCTTCATCGATTTTCGGCATAGGCTGCACTCTGGCGAGCGCATAGCCATCGTTACCTAAGCGTTTTGAGATGGCATCCGAAGTATCAATAATTTCTTTGCGATTGAAATACGCATCTTTTTTGACCTGATCAAGTTGTTCTAACGTGGCTTTATCCAGCAAGAGATTGCCAGAAAAACGCACATCACTGACCTTATAGCGCGGCCCTTCACTGATATTGATCACAACATCAATTTGTTTGCGGTCAGGGGTAATGGTGACTTGTGAAGAATCAACGGCAAATTTGAGGTAGCCGCGATTTAAATAAAACGCGCGCAAACTCTCCAAATCAGCCGACATTTTTTCTTTAGAGTACTGATCGGCGCTCGACCAGAATTCCCACCAGGAGGTGGGGTGCATGCTCAATTCACCCAACAACTGCGACTCTGAAAAATCGTGATTACCCACGATGCGCACTTGGCGGATACTGGCGGGCTTTCCTTCATAAATATCAATTAAAACAAACACTCGGTTGTCGTCCAGCGGCTTAACGCTGGTTTCAATCTGCACGCCATATTGACCTAAGCTGTAATAAACCCGCTGCAGCTCGGTTTTCATTTTGTCGAGCGCTTGTGGGTCAAGCAAATGCCCTTGGCTTAAGCCAATGTCTTTTAAAGCTTTTTGAAGCTTTTCTGTTTCAACTTTTTTATTCCCTTTCACTTCAATAGCAGAAATAGTGGGCCGCTCTTGCACTTGAATCATGAGCACATTGCCGACTTGGCCGACAGTCACATTGCTAAAAAACCCTGTTTTATACAAGGAATCAATAACCTGGGTACTGTCTTGCGCGGTAAAGTTCTCGCCCACTTTGTAGGGCACATAGGTAAATAAGGTGCTCGGAGTAACCGTCCTTAACCCCTCTACTTTGATATCGGAGATTACGAAGGCATGAGCCAACGCGGGAACTAAAAATAGCAGACCAGCTAGGGGCGCCATCAGCCGGCGAGCCATATTGAATCGAGAGAGAGAAGTCATGCTTAAGGTTACATCCCAAAGATCGGCTAAAAATAAAAAAATACGATGATCGCGTTAGAACAGGAGAGTTCGCGGGCACCCAAAAAACATACAACCCCGCACATCGGCGCTATTGTCGCCGAGTATGCCTAGTGCAGCAACCGTGAGATGTCATTATAAAAAGCCACGGCCATTAAACTCACCAGAAAAAACAAGCCAATCTTGGTGGCAAAAGCCTCCATAGCCGCTTCAGCTGGTTTTCCTCGAATGGCTTCGATGACATACATAACCAAATGACCGCCATCTAATAAAGGCACCGGCAATAAATTCATGATGGCTAAAGACAAGCTCACCAAAGCCAAAAACCCGAGAAATGTCGAAAAGCCGATAATTAAGCTTTGTCCTGCAAACTCGGCGATAGCCACCGGGCCTGAAAGATTCGATAAGCTGGCTTGACCGGTTAGAAGGCCGCCAAACACACTAAAGGTGAGGGTCGTCATCGACCAACTCCGTGCGGCTGCCATCGAAAGCGCCGTTAAAGGATCATAGCGATCCAGCACCAATAAATGCACGCCATCACGCTTTGCCTGTTCAATGGCGGCAGGCGCTAAACCCAGTTGCGCGCCCATTCGTCCGAATGTTTTGGTCTGACCATTCGCCATTTTTTGCGTTTCAGCCTTTGGCGTAACATCAATCACATCCAGGTTTTCGCCGCGTTTTACCGTTAATTTGACAGGCACACCCGCTGATTGCTCCACGCGATCAATCAGCGCCCAAGGATCACGATAAGAGGCGCCATTGATTTGAGTAATGATGTCGCCCTCTTTAAGACCGGCAAGCGCAGCGGGACTATCGGGCAATACGGCATGAATCACCGCGTCGCCCGCCGGCGACCACAGCACAAAGCCAATGGCTTTGAGCACATCCCGCGAGGCATCCGTGGGGTTGCCGGCCAAAGGTTTTAATTCGGTTAAGTTCAGCACGCCGGTACTCACCGCCCCGTGATGCTCAAAGGTAATGGGCACCTTAGCCGAATCAACGCCGCCTTCCAGCACGGCTAAACGCAGATCGGCCAAGCTATGAATGGCTTGATTGCCGACCTGAATAATCACATCGCCATCGCGAACCCCGCTTTGCGCTAATAAAGAGCTTGGCGCTAACACGCCGGCTTTGGGCAATACCCCTTGCACGCCCACCATAAACATCAGCATCCACAAAACCAAGGCCAACAATAGGTTAGCCACAGGGCCGGCCAGTACGATTAAAAACCGCTTCCAAACAGGCTGGCGATTAAAAGCGCGGTGTACTTCCGACGGGGCAACAGGCCCTTCACGCTCATCGAGCATTTTAACGTAGCCGCCGAGCGGGAGCATAGCGATGCGGTATTCAATCGCATCCGATCCTCGGCGCGTAGACCATAGCGCCTTACCAAACCCCAGCGAATAGGTCAGCACTTTAACGCCCAACTTGCGGGCGACCCAAAAATGGCCAAATTCATGAAAAGCAACCAGCACGGCAATCGTAATCAGAAAGCCCAATAAACTCATTAAGATCGTCATCATGTTGAGGACTCCGTTGCGGGCGTTGAATTTTCAGGGTGTGGGTTTATTTTAGTTAGCAGGCGGTGCGCGAGGGTGCGCGCCCGCGCGTCTTGAGTCAAAACCTGCTCAATAGACTCAGGCGCCGCAGGCTCAGTTCCCATAAGCGCGGCCTCTAAGGTCGCTTCAATCACTTGGGGTATTTGCTGAAAGCTTAGCCTGTGATCCAAAAATGCGGCAACGGCAATTTCATTGGCGGCATTCAATACCAATGGAGCCGCGCCCCCTTGCTCAATCGCCCGAAAAGCCAAATCTAGGCACGGAAATCGCTGCCTATCGGGCGCTTCAAATTGCAGCCCACTGACCGCGCATAAATCCAACGGCGCCACCCCAGAATCAATCCGCTCCGGCCAGGCAAGCGCGTGGGCAATGGGCGTGCGCATATCCGGCCGGCCCAGCTGCGCCAGCATAGAGCCATCGGCATACTGCACCATGGAATGAATAACCGACTGGGGATGAACAACCACCTCAATACGATCGGGCGGCATTGAAAATAACCAAGCCGCTTCAATCACCTCCAACCCCTTGTTCATCATGGTGGCAGAATCGACTGAAATTTTCGGACCCATGCGCCAATTAGGATGCCGGCAGGCATCGGCGGGCGTTATGTTTGAAAATTCGCTTAAAGGCAAGCTGCGAAAAGGGCCACCGGATGCCGTTAAAACCAACTTCAGCACCGCATCCGGCGGGGATACCCCGGCAGGGAGACATTGAAAAATGGCGTTGTGTTCACTATCAATCGGCAAGATTGTCGCGCCAGAAGCCTGCGCCGCCGTCATCATTAATTGCCCGGCTGCAACGAGGGATTCTTTATTAGCGAGCAATACCTGCTTGCCGGCACAAACCGCAGACCACGTTGAAGCCAAGCCCGCCACCCCGACAATAGCAGCCACCACACAATCAACCAAGGGGTCGGCCGCTAACGCAGCTAGGGCAAGAGGATCGGTTACCACCTCAGGGCAATGCTGCGTATCTTTCAGTTCAGCGTGAAGCCGAGCCCGAAGCGCGACCGCAGCGAGTGGATCGGCCACCCCGACAATACGCGGCGAAAATTGCCTAATTTGTGCCCACAACACATCAATTTGCGCATGAGCCACTAAGGCATAAACGCGGTAGCGATCAGGGTGCCGTGCAATAACCGCTAAGGTATGCGTGCCGATACTCCCGGTGGAGCCAAAAATTGCGATAGATTTCAAGAAAAGTGGCTCGGCTGCATCAGTGCACCACAAACAAATTCATCTGAGCTAAAGCCAGCAACCAAATGGGCATGGCCGCCAACTGCCCATCCAAGCGATCGAGCAACCCACCGTGACCGGGCAATAACTGGCCACTATCTTTAACGCCCGCCTCGCGTTTTAAGCGCGACTCTTCCAAATCACCCGCCACCGAATACAGCGCAACCAACATGCTCCACAAGGCCAAATTCCATGAAGGCACGCTGGTAAATAAGGGCAAAACAGCCCCTATCGCGGTCAAAACACCCACCCCCAGCAGCCCGCCGATCACCCCTTCAAGGGTTTTACCCGGACTCAAAGCCGGAGCCAACTTACGTCGCCCCATGGCGCGACCCACAAAATAGGCCAGAGAATCTGCAACCGCCACAATGAGAATCCCAAAGAGCAAGAGCCAATCGCCCTGCTCTAGGCTGCGGATTTGCACTAAGGCAAACCAGAATGCCGGCAAAATAAAAATACCCAGCGCGGTGCGAAAATTTGCCGATCGGTTCGCACCGGCAACCCGCCGATGCTGCCATAAACCCACCATCAGCGACAGCCAAACAAGACTGGTGATTAAAGCCAGACCCATCACTTGATTGCTCGGCAAAAAATGCAAAGCGGCTCCGATGAGCATGACCATCGCCAAAGCGACCCAGCGCGTGCTATTAAACCGGCAGCTCAGCCGAAACCATTCATACCCCACGCCCAAGGTGAGCAAGGCCGTAAACGCCACAAAAGCCCAAAGGGGGATGAAAAAAACCACGCACACACCCAAAAGAGACAAAGCTAAGCCTGTCACAATGCGCACTTGGGTCGGACTAAGAATCGCGTTCATAGGCTTAGTGATACTCATGACTCAATCCCACCAAATCGGCGATGACGTTCTGCAAACCAAGTTAAGGCTGTCACAAAATGTTGCTCCGAAAATGCGGGCCATAAGCACGGCGTGAAATACAACTCGGCATAAGCCGATTGCCATAATAAGAAATTACTGATGCGCTGCTCGCCGCCCGTACGAATAAATAAATCCACGGGGGGGCAATCTTGGGTGGCCAGACTCTGTTCAAAACAGGCACGCACTTGGTTTGTATCATCTAAATTAATCGAGCCCTTTTGCGCCGTCCGAGCCAAGGTAATGGCCGCTTGCAAAATATCCCACTGCCCACCGTAACTGACCGCAATCAGCAAACGCAAGGCCTGATTCTGGGCGGTTTTTGCCTCGGCCTCACGCATTAGGGCGGTTATTTTAGGCGGGAGCCGATCCCGCTCACCAATAAACTGCACCCGAATGCCATTGGCATGAATATCATCAATATCACGCTCAAGCGCATGGGCGAACAACCGCATTAACGCATCAACTTCTGCTTGGGGGCGAATCCAGTTTTCTGAAGAGAATGCGAATAAAGTCAAAACCGGAATCTGCGCGCGACGAGCCGATTCAATCAAGCGACGCAAGGCACGGCGCCCACGCTGATGGCCAAAACTGCGGGGCAAATGCCGCTCTTTGGCCCAGCGGCCATTGCCATCCATAATCACGGCGACATGATGGGGCAAACGCGCGGGATCAACACCCTCAAGCTCAATCACTAAGCCACCTTATGAATAATGGTGCTGCCACCCGATCCCCTGCATTCACGCGCGTTTTAACACCATCATCACACGTCAAGCAGCTCTTTTTCTTTGTCGGCCACAATTTTATCAATTTCGATGACACACCCATCGGTCAACTTTTGAATTAAATCTTGGCCTTTGCGCTCTTCGTCTTCCGAAATGGTTTTATCTTTTAGGCCGTTTTTAAGCACCGTATTCGCATCACGACGAATATTACGCACGGCAACTTTGGCGTTTTCACCTTCGGTACGCACAATTTTTCCAAAGTCACGACGGCGCTCTTCGGTTAAGGCGGGCATAGGGACTCGAATCACCATGCCTGAGGTCGAAGGGTTTAAGCCCAAATCTGAGGTCATGATGGCTTTTTCAATTTTACCCACCATCTCTTTTTCCCACGGGGCAACCGTTAGGGTTCGAGCATCTTCGGCAGACAGCTTAGCGACCTGAGATAACGGCACCATGCTGCCAAAATAATCGACGGTGACGTGATCCAAAATGCTCACGTGGGCGCGTCCGGTACGGATTTTAGTGAGCTCGGATTTCAAGGCATCAATACTTTTATGCATCCGGACATCACAATCTTTTTTAATAGCATCAATCATTTTGCAGTTTCCTCAGCTGTAACCAGGGTGCCGACGGCTTTACCCATAACGGCATGGACTAAATTATTGGGCGCTTGAATATCGATCACCATCATCGGCATATTTTGATCCCGACACAGCACAATGGCTGTGGCGTCCATCACACCCAAGCGCTGATCAAGCGCCATATTATAAGTCAAGTGCGTGTAGCGGCGCGCATTCGGATTGGTTTTGGGGTCCGCATCATAAACGCCATCTACTTTGGTGGCTTTAATCATGATGTCTGCCTGAATTTCAATCGCGCGCAAACTCGCGCCTGAATCGGTTGTAAAAAAGGGATTACCCGTCCCCCCAACCAGAATGACGATGCGGCCTTTTTCAAGGTGACGAATGGCTCGCCTACGAATAAATGACTCACACACCTCGGGAATGGATAAAGCGGACATGACACGAACCTGCAACCCGCGCTGCTCAATCACATCTTGCATCGCCAAACCATTCATCACCGTGGCAAGCATACCCATTTGATCGCCCGTCACCCGATCCATCCCAGCTTTTGCCAGCCCCTCACCGCGAAAAATATTTCCGCCGCCCACCACAATACCGACCTCAACGCCTAAGGCGCGCAATTGCAAAATATCCCCCGCCAATCGGTGAATGACCGCCGGATCAATGCCAAAGGAATGATCCCCCATCAAAGCTTCACCGCTTAATTTCAGCAAAACGCGCCGGTATTTAGGGGCGGTTGAATCCGTCATAATTAGCCTCTCAATTGGGATGTGAATAATTCACGTTGATCGCCACGCGCCTCAAAAAAAAGCCGGAGCGTACTCCGGCCTTCGCTTGATGAGATTTAGGCGCCTTTCACTTGCGCCATCACCTCAGCGGCAAAGTCGATGGTTTCTTTCTCAATCCCCTCACCCACTTCAATGCGGACAAACTTAAGGCAATTGGCATTTTTATTTTTGAGCATTTTGCCGACCGTGACATCAGGATCTTTAACAAAAGGCTGCCCTGTGAGCGCTACTTCCGCTAAGAATTTACGAATCCGGCCATCAACCATTTTCTCGATAATATCCGCAGGCTTGCCACTGTCGGCCGCTTGGGCGATAAAAATCTCCCGCTCTTTGGCGACTAAAGCGGCATCCACATCGCTCTCATTCACGCAAACCGGCCGGCTTGCTGCCACGTGCATCGCAATATCGCGCGCCAGTTCAACGGCACCACCGTGCACCTCAACCAGAACGCCAATGCGCTCACCATGACGGTATGCGCCGACAACCCCTGTGGTTTCAAAACGCTCAAAGCGGCGAACTTGCAAGTTTTCACCCAGCTTAGCCACTAAGGCTTTGCGGGTTTCTTCTACCGTCGAATCATTGAGCGGCAATGCCAAAAGTGCATCTAAATCAGCGGGGTTGGCCGATAAAACCAAATTGGCCAATGCCTGCACAAAGCCGGAAAAATCGGGGTTTTTTGCCACGAAATCGGTTTCAGAATTCACTTCAACCAGGGTCGCAACGTGGCCATCTGCCGAAGCTGCCATGCCAATTTGCCCTTCAGCGGCAACACGGCCAGCTTTTTTATCAGCTTTGGCCATGCCGTTTTTGCGCATGTATTCAATCGCCGCTTCAATATCACCTTGCGTTTCAACCAAGGCTTTTTTGCATTCCATCATCCCGGAGCCCGTACGCTCGCGCAGGTCTTTAACTAAGCTTGCACTAATCGTGGTCATCAGCGGTTCCTCTTAATCATTAATTCAGTACTGAGATATAAATAACGGGTCACTTAGGACCCGTCTTATGGCTTATCGCCGTGTTTTCGCTGTTTGCACAGGCGTGGCAACAGCCGATAAAGTTAAGCCTGCTCGGGTGCAGCAGCCTCAACAAAATCTGATGGGCTAATAGCTGAAGCGCCTTTGGCTTCAAGCACCGCATCAGCCACCGCATTGGCATACAGCTGGATGGCGCGAATTGCATCATCATTGCCAGGGATGACATAATCAATGCCTTTGGCACTGCTATTGGTATCGACAATGCCAATCACTGGGATACCCAATTTGTTCGCTTCAATGACGGCGATATCTTCATGACCCACGTCAATCACAAATAAAGCACTGGGCAAACGCTCCATATCTTGAATGCCGCCTAATGAGCGTTCAAGTTTTTCACGCTCACGCGTCATCATTAATGCTTCTTTTTTATTCAATTTAGCCATAGTGCCGTCAAGCTCCATGGTTTGAAGCGTTTTCAGCCGACGAACTGATGCACGCACGGTGGCGTAGTTCGTCATCATGCCGCCTAACCAGCGATGATTCACAAACGGCATACCGCACCGTGCAGCTTGCTCGGCCACGGTGTCGCGCGCTGAGCGCTTGGTGCCGACAAACATAATCGAACCACCACCACCAATCACCTTGCCCACAAAATTTAACGCATCGTTAAATAAGGGAACGGTTTTTTCTAAGTTGATGATATGGATGCGATTACGCTGTCCAAAGATGTAGGGCGCCATGCCCGGATTCCAATAACGAGTTTGGTGACCAAAGTGGACGCCCGCCTCGATCATTTGACGCATACTAACTGCAGCCATGAGTATTAAACCTTTTCAATGTATGGGTTGAGCCTCCGCCCAGCCAAATCAATGCAACTTTGGGAAACTTAAGATTAAAACCCTAGTGTTCCCGCAGCACCCCGCATAATTTTATCGCTGGACGTGTGAATTTACCTTAAACACGACAACCATCGTGCAAGGCGCGCATAGCTTAACGGGTCAGCCGGATAAAATAAAGTGCGCAGATAGAAATGAACTATTGATCCGGTCAGTTTTATCCGCGATTGTCCGCTAAGTCGAAGGTTGCATGGATTATTCGTTCCGGATCAATAGTGCGGTGAGCTTAACCGCACCGGCGAAAAGGGGCTTTCCTGCACAAAGTCGATCGCATCGGCCTTGGCCAGCTCCAGCAGCGCCACCACACTCACCGCAATGCCGCCCCGCCCTTCCTTTGCTTGATATACCGCATCTAAAGTGACTGGCTTGCCCACAGCGAGTAATTCGAGAATATCGCGCATCCGCGCGCGCACAGACAAGGTTTCTCGCCGAATTTCATGGGCGGCAATTAATTCGCCCTGGCTGACCATGGCGCGTAATGCGGCCACTAAATGGGGCAAGGTCAATTGCGCGTGCAAGATAAGGGTACGCGGCAAATCGGCAGTGAGGGTGAGCGCGAAATAATCCCGATCAACCCTAGGTTGTTCATCAAGCCAGCGTGCGGCATGGTTAAGCTGCTCATACGCCAGCAAGCGCGCCACCAAAGCCGTGCGGGGGTCTTCCGCTTCATCATCATCATCGCCCGGGGGCGGGCTTGGCAGCAGTAGGCGCGATTTGATCTCGGCAAGCCAAGCCGCCATCAACAAATATTCTGCGGCCAAGGCTTGATGCAGGGTTTGCATCAACGATAAATAAACCAAATATTGGCGTGTTACTTCGGCAACCGGAATGGCGAGGATGTCGATATTTTGTTTGCGAATTAAGTAGAGCAATAAATCGAGCGGCCCTTCAAATTGGCTCAACAAAACCGATAGGGCATCGGGTGGAATGTAAAGATCAAGCGGCAATTGCTCAAGCGGCCGCCCGGCCACAATGACCGGCAGGGGCTGGCCACTCACAATAGGTGAATCAGGCCATTAAACCAAGCCAAGGCAGAATACAAAATCGGCAATAGCACGAAAGACAAAACGCCGGTAAACAGCAGCAATAATAAAATTGGAAAGCCCCAAGGCTCTAATCGAGACACGGTGTTTGCCGCTTTGGGTGGCAAAATGGCAACTAAAACACGCCCACCATCCAGAGGGGGCAAGGGCAATAAATTAAACACCGCCAGCAAAATATTGACAAATATGCCGATTTGCCCCATCAGCGCCAAAGGCTCTGCATACCAAGCGCCGCTGGATAATCCGGCCACACCAATCGCGGTCATACCAGCCCATGCGAATGCCATCACGATATTCGATAAAGGGCCTGCCAAGGCGACCAGCGCCATATCACGACGGGGATTTTTAAAGTTTTGCGCATTCACGGGAACCGGTTTTGCCCAACCAAAGACAAATGAGGTCAGGATAAACATGGTCAGCGGGATGATAATGGTGCCCAAAATATCAATATGCCTAATGGGGTTCAGCGTCATTCTGCCTAAGAACTTGGCCGTACCATCGCCAAAAAAATTGGCCGCATAGGCGTGGGCGGCCTCATGCACGGTCACAGCCAACATAATTGGCAACAGCCCAATCGCGATTTTTTGTATTAAAGTTAATTCCAACACCGTTCAATCCTCTAGTTCAGGGGGGACACCACCCAAGCCTTCGCGCACGAGCACGAACGTTTCTTGTGTCATATCGATCACCGTTGAGGGCGCCTGGGCTAAAAACCCCACGCTAACCACCATATCCACTTGGCGCTCAATCGCACGGGGAAAGAGCGCAGGTTCCTCCATGGGCTCATCAAAATCAGGCAGCACTAATGAGGCGCTCAGAATAGGAGCCGCAAACGTGCAAATAATTGCCTGAAGCACCGGATGCTCTGGCACGCGCAAGCCAATGGAGCGTTTTTTTGCCTGTAGTAATCGACGAGGCACCTCACTGGTCGCCTCTAAAATGAAGGTTATTGGTCCGGGCGTATGGGCTTTTAAAAATCGATAATGCGGGTTATCAAGCTTGGCATAGGTGCTAATTTCAGATAAATCCCGACACAAAAGCGTCATGTGGTGCGGCTCATCATCCCGACGAATTTGCGCAATGCGCGCCAAAGCCGATTTATCCTCCAAACGACACGCCAAGGCATAGCCGGAATCTGTCGGTAACACCAAAACTGAGCCTGCCGCTAAGGCCTCGGCGATTTGGCTCAACAACCGAGGTTGCGGCGAATGGGGATGGACTTCAATCGTAACGCTCATAAACTTAGAATCTTAGGTTGAGGGAATAAAAGCTGCGACGCTAACATTTAAGAAATCGCAACCCATACGCAGGCGACATAATGGGAACTATCTTGCCTAGCTGCCATCGAAGAACAACAAAATTGAGTCAAATCCGATTAAGATAGCCATCCCAAATTTTGCGCCCGTTCACCACTCAAGTGTACCCTGATTTAACTTATGAAGTTTTTATACGATTTTTTTCCTATCTTGCTTTTTTTTGTTGCCTACAAGCTCGGCGGCATTTATGTCGCCACTGGGGTTGCCATGGTGGCGGCAATCGCACAAATCAGTTACGGCTGGTTTATTAAGAAAAACGTCGAAAACATGCACTGGATCTCCGCCGGATTAATCCTTGTGTTTGGTGGCATGACCTTAATTCTGCACGACCCCTTATTTATTATGTGGAAGCCGACCATCCTAAACTGGTTATTTGCGCTGGTATTCGCCGGGAGTGCGTTTATGGGCAAAAAGCCACTGGTGCAACGGATGATGGAGCATGTGCTTACCGTACCGCATATCATTTGGCATCGGGTTAACTGGGCATGGGTGGCCTTTTTTATTGTCTCGGGCGTGGCGAATATTTATGTCGCCTACAATTATTCGCAAGATGCTTGGGTCAATTTCAAGCTGTTTGGATTAATGGGCATGACCTTCGTTTTCATGATTTTGCAAGGTATTTACCTTGCGCGATATGCTGAAAACTCAGAAGCCATTATTAACACCCCACCCCATGACCGCGATAAAACACACTAGCGTGTAAAAACTACCCAATTAATTAGCCAAGTAATTAGCCAAGTAATCAAGCAAGGATTTATTTTATGTATTTTGCCATTATCGCCACGGACAACCCAGGCAGCGTACCCCAACGGCTCGCGCATCGTGCTGAACATCGCGCAAGGCTCGATGAACTCGCCGCCGAAAAGCGACTTATCACCGCAGGGCCAATGCCCCACGCGCATCATCAAACCCCAGAAAACCTAGGGTTTAGTGGCAGCCTCATTATTGCGGATTTTGCCGATTTAGCCACGGCTCAGTCTTGGGCAAACACCGATCCATATGTGTTGCAAGGCGTATACAAAACGGTAAGCGTGCAGCCCTATCTGGCCACGTATTGGGGCGAACCGACGCGCGCGTCATCGGTGCCCAATTAACCGCCCTTCAATCAAACCCAAATTCACCGACCCCTGTTTTAACGCAATTAAAGGAAGATACCCATGACCCATGCACACTGGATTAAACCGACCGCCATCGCAAGCGCCGTACTCCTTGCCTTCGCGGGGCTGGCAGGCTGCCAAGGCAACAGCAATCAGGCCACAACAGCGGCCAAAACGCCCCTCGGCCAGCAAGCCCCCACCGCACAAGAGGCCGATGGCAAAGTCAGTAGCGGCAAAGTGATTGCCACCATTAATGGCCAACCGCTCTACGAAGAAAATCTCAAAGTAGTCCAAAGCGCCCTACCCAACCCCATGCCAGAACAGCAACTGGTAGAGCGCATGATTGAATTGCGCCTACTAGCCGGCGCAGCCAAACAAGCGGGATTAGATAAAGAAACCAAAACCCAAGCGCAAATTGAAAATGCCGTCGATAACCAATTGGCCAATGATTACCTAGCCAATTACCTAAGCAAACTAAAAGTTACCGATAGCGAATTGCAGCCCGAATATGATCAGTTTGTTAAGGGTTATCCTAAAACGACGGAATACAAAGCGGCGCATATCCTAGTTAAAACAAAAGAAGAAGCCGACGCGA
>NCFS01000042.1 GCA_002281295.1 Halothiobacillus sp. 35-54-62
GGAAAAGCGGTGTTTTGCCTGAGAGATTGAACAGAATTCGGTCGCTGTCATCATTGCGCGCCGGGATTCATTGAAAACCTCGGGTTATTCGAGGTGCCCCATAATATAAATTTGGATTAAAAATAATAATCCAATTAAATTAAATTCTTATGGAGATTAAAACCATGCGTCATATCACCCATCCCGCCTTATTAGCACTACCTCTGTTGATACTCGCTGGCTGCAATAGCAGTAGCGACACCCCAACGGCCACAAGCACCGTAACACCGCAAACTAAAACCGTATTTTCAGTTATAGGTGATACACCTTACGGCACGAGCCCAACTGATGTTGCGCAATTGAATGCCAACCCCGCTTTTATTGAAGCCATTAACAAAGAAAGTAACTTATCTTTTGTCGCACATGTTGGTGACACTCATTCAGGCAAACAGTATTGCACTCAAAATTATAATGTAACCATTTTAAATCAGTGGGCAGGATTTAAAATCCCTTTGATTTATACCCCCGGAGACAATGAGTGGGCCGACTGCCACAAAGCGAAAGAAGGTGGAGGAACGTACAATGCAACAACGGGTGCTATTGATTATGTTGTCGATGGCAGCGGTAATCTGGTTGATTATGCAGGCGGCGACCCACTAGCAAATTTAGACCTAATCCGTTCGCTTTATTTTAGCAACCCCGGCAAAGCATTTGGTAGTACCTTAACAGTACACTCTCAAGCCTTAGAGTTCGATAAAGCGAACCCGACAGACAATGCCATGGTTGAAAACGTGTGGTGGATGGATCCCGCAGGCGTTTTATTTGTTACGGTCAATATTCCTGGCGGCTCCAATAATGGCACAGACCCTTGGTATGGCGCGCCGACGATGAGCCCAACACAAGCCCAAAATGTGGCCAATCGCAGCGCCGCTGTTTTACGTTGGCTCGATACCGCCTTTGCTCAAGCCAAAGCGAATAATGCAAAATCTGTGGTTATTTTTACACAGGCCGATATGTGGGATAACGATGGGGCAACGCCCGCACATCTAACCCAATACAAGCAATACATTGACAAAATGGCAGCCAACTCACTCAGCTTTGGCAAACCCGTTTTATTATTTTTAGGTGATAGCCATATTTATCGATCAGATAATCCATTAGTTAAAGGTGCGCCCTGTTTTATTGAGCCAGCCCCCGGCGCCATTGCCATTGCATGCACCGATAGTGCAGCGTCAAACTCATTAACTAAATACAAAAAACCAACCGATCCTTATTTAAATCAACCCAATGGTTATAATGTACCTAATTTTCACCGCGTTGTTGTTCATGGCGAAACAGTGCCCGTTGAATATCTCAAGGTTACTTTTGATTCCAGTGTTAACCTACCAACAACAGCAAGCAGTTTTGGCCCATTTAGCTGGACGCGCGTTAATCCAAAAGTAAATTAGATAAATATTATCACCTGAAATAAACCCTGATTTATCCATTAAAACAACAAAGCCCCGGAATCGGGGCTTTTTCGATTCGATATGATCAGTTAATCTGGGTTATTGCCTTCTTTTTTATTCTCCAGCACGGCGCGCCTCGTCCATGCTCGTAGGCTTTGCCCGCTACACGCAATCGGGCAGTTTTAGCGTGCTCCAGCGCGAAAAACCCCTGTTCTTCGGCATGACGGCCGGCTCGCTCATTGGCGCCATTTTGGGCGGGCTGGCCTTAGGCTTTATTGCCCCAGACTGGCTCATCATCGCGCTCGCCGCCATTTTACTCATTTCCGCCTATAAAACGTTTCAGCACAGCCGCGCGCATTAAATACTGACGCCAGGTCAAAACTTCAATAAAATAACCCGAGCCTAGGCAAGGGTTATTTTTTAGGTGCTCATTATGTCCAATCTTTCTCTTTTTTCGTCCTCCTCTGTCATGGGGGTGGGTGATGTGGCGCGGTCGCTCGATGTTTCGGTTGACACCATTCGACGTTGGGAGAAAAAAGGGCTGATTCGCGGGCGGCGTGATGCACGCGGGCAACGGTTGTTTGATCTGGATGAAGTGCGCCTGCTGCATACCAAGCTCACCGATAAATCCAGCCGGGGTTTTGAGGTACTCAAGGCCGATACACCCAGCCCGTACACCGTGATTGAGCTGTTCGCCGGGGCGGGCGGCTTGGCGCTGGGCTTCGAAAATGCTGGGCTGAATGCGCAAACGCTGGTCGAGATTGATGCGCGTGCCGCCGATACGCTTAAACTCAACCGTCCGCAGTGGGATGTGCGTGCGCAAGATGTTGCCAAAATTAGCTTTGATGAGGGTGCGGCGGACATTATCACCGGTGGTTTTCCCTGCCAAGCATTTAGTATTGCGGGCAAGAAAATGGGCTTTGAAGACACACGCGGCACGTTGTTTTTTGAATATGCGCGCATTGTGAACGAGGTGCGCCCGAAGCTGATTATGGCGGAGAACGTGCGCGGGCTGGTCAATCACGATCAAGGCCGCACCCTACAAACCATGCTCGATGTGCTCGATGAACTCGGCTATGCGGTGCAATGGCGCGTGGTGCGGGCGCAGTATCTGGATGTGGCGCAAAAGCGCGAGCGCTGGGTGATGATTGGGGTGCGCAAGGACGTGCCAATCACGCCTGTTTTCCCAGAAGAGCGCGCCTATACCCTGTGCTTGCGTGATGCGTTAGAAAATGTGCCGCATTCCGGCGGCCAAACCTACACCGAGCGCAAGCACGCAATCATGGCGAGGATTCCCGAGGGCGGCTACTGGCGTGATTTACCCGAAGATGTGCAGCGCGAGTACATGGGCGCGAGTTTTTTCATGGGTGGTGGCAAAACCGGCATGGCGCGTCGCTTGGCTTGGGATGAGCCTTCACTCACGTTAACCTGCAACCCCGCGCAAAAGCAGACCGAGCGGTGCCACCCGAGTGAAACCCGCCCTTTGGCCGTGCGGGAATATGCGCGCATTCAATCCTTTCCGGATGATTGGCAATTTACAGGCTCGGTTGCCGCGCAATATCGCCAGATCGGCAATGCGGTGCCGGTGAATTTAGGCTTTCATTTAGGGATGTGTTTGCGCCAGATGCTCGATCAGCTTGAGCCAAAGGCAACGGAATAGTAATCGACCAGAAGTGCAGGCAAGGCATTGGTGCTGGCAAGTCCCAAGGCCGCAAACGCATTGGGCAGAGCATGAAATAGTTGGCGAAGTGCATCGTTGTGACCACTCGCCAGGGCATAAAAACTTGCGCCATCAATGCGGCGAATCAGCGCGTCTTCGGGTTTGCGCGTGCCGGTGGTGTTATCTGACGGCGTAAACGGCAGGTCGTAACGTTCTGGTTTTTTGGGGATAATTTCCACGTAATACGCGGTGAAACCCGCAAATTCTTGCCCTTTTTTGCGCACCAAATCATGCAATTTGTCGTACAGTCCGGCTTGATCGGAAGCTTTAAGCGTGTTGTGCTTGTTTTTAACCTCGGCCACGATACGGCGTTCAACACACACAAGATCAACCACCGCGCCTGTGTGCAGGTTTTGCCAGCCGGGCAGGTTGCCCAAGATAGTCTGGTGAAAATTTCCAATATCATTTTGCAGGGATTTTTCAATCTGCCGATTTTGCTCAATCAGCGGCCAGTCGTTTGCGGCAATCTCTAATAATTGCATCTGAAACAGGGCGGTAAATGGGTCGATGACATTGCGCCCGCCCTCTTTTTCCGCTTTGATTCGTGCTGCATTCGCCACATTTTGTAGTTCACGCACGGCTTCGATCAGTGTGTTGTTAGGCAGAAAAGGCAGCCAAGGTTCAAAAGCCAAAGTCATGAGATATTGTCCACTGACAAAAAGTTAAGATGCTCAAGAACAGAAAACCAACCACGGGTTAGAAATTCAAGCCTGAATCTTGGCGTAAGCCTGCATAAACTGCACGTAAAAATTATTTTGCCTTGAATGCAACAAAGCCCCGGAATCGGGGCTTTTTCGATGCGATACGATCAGTTAATCTGGGTTATTGCCTTCTTTTTTATTCTCCAGCACGGCGCCCGATTGCGCATCAACCCCCACTTCATGCGTTACGGTGCCGGTTTCTATATCAAAGGAATAGCGCAGCCCGCTGCCACCTGATTCTTTTTCCAGTTCTTCATCGGTGATTTTGCCGGGGTAGGCTTTAAGCGCGATGCTGCGGGCTTCCTCTAGGCTCACTTTGGCCTGCGCGGCATACGATTCACCCGTGTAGGCTTGGGCAGCGGCAACGCCGGTGAGGGTTAACGCGATGCCGGTTAGGGCGGAAACTAAATAACGTGTTTTCATGGGAACGACCTCGTGTGATTAATGAACATCAACCCTGTGTTGACAGGTGTTCAGACTATCAAGAGGCGCATTGTCGATTGATGAAGGCAAGATGACCAATAAGCCATGTTCATAACCTGCTCCCAACCTTACCGCCGCCATTTAAAAATCAGCAACCGGGCGCTGATGTTAATGATCAGCACCATGAAGGTAATTAAAAACGCCGCCGCATAAGCCAGCTGATGGGCGGATTGATACGGTTCACCAATAAAACTCCAAATCACGTAGGTTAAGTAGCCCACGCCTTCGTGGGTAAAGTGGCCGGTCCATAAATAATTGGACCAACCGGCGGTGTACAACAGGGGCGCGGTTTCGCCTAAGGCAATGGCTAAGGCCATCAGCAAGCCGGTGAGAATGGGAATGCGCGCCGCCGGCAGCAGCACCTGCCCGATGATGCGCCATTCAGGGCAACCCAGCCCATATGCGGCTTCTCGCAGTTCTTGTGGCACCGCGCGCAACGCCATTTCACTGGTGCGGGCGATATAAGGCAGCATCAAAATCGCGAGCGTGATGGCACCCGCCAGCAGGGAAAACTTCCAGCCAAAGCCAATCACGAGGACGATATACCCAAAATAGCCCAATACAATTGAGGGCACGCCCACCAGCACATCGGATAAAAAGCGGGAAATTTTGCCCACCCAACCCTCGCCATGCTCGGATAAATACACGCCGGCACTCACCCCAATGGGCACCGCGATCAGTAAGGCAAAAGCCGATAAAACCAGCGAGCCGAGCAAGGCATTGCGCAATCCGCCCGCAATGCCAATCGTATCTTCGGTGAAGATTTTAAGATTGATCGCAGGCAGCCCGTTCATAAATACATAAACCAAAATATGCAGCAACGCAAAAATCAGCACGGCAAAACTGAGCGCCGCCAGCCCCCACGATAGGGCATCCACTAGGCGGCGCAGGGGGCTGATAACAAAGGCGCGCGGCTTTTTGGCAGCCTTAATTGGGGGAGATTCGTTCATGTTCGATTCCCCGATAGCCACAATAATCCGCGCGCAGCGGCGTTTACCAATACAGATATCAGCATCAGCAATAACGCCACTTCGGCCAGCGCGTGCACCGCCATGCCGGTGGGGTCTTGCATGGCGCTATCGAGCTGGGAGGCAATAAAGGAAGCCATCGTCGAGACCGGATCATAAATATTGCTAGGCAAGCTATTGAGCGCATTGCCGCTCACCATCAGCACCGCCATGGTTTCACCCAGCGCGCGACCCAAGGCGAGAATGGCCACCCCAATTAAGAGCGGTTTTTGCCCCGGCAAAATAATGCGCCGCATCACTTCCATGCGGCTGGCGCCCATGCTCATCCCCGCTTCACGCAGGGCCGGCGAGGTGGCAACCATCGCATCGCGCAGGCTGGCGGTAATAAGCGGCACCACCATCAGCGCCAAAATAATGCCAGCGGTGAGCAAGCCATACCCACCGCCGATCGGCCCTCGAAAAATGGGCAGCACCACGCCCAATGTATGCGCCAGCCACGGGAACACATGCTTGCCCAAAAACGGGATTAGCACCAAATACCCCCACAGGCCATACACCACGCTGGGCACGGCGGCCAAAAGCTCGACCAAGAACGAACCCACGATCCGTGGCCAGCCGCGCAAGCCTTCAGCCAAAAAAATAGCCGCATAAACCCCGATGGGTAACGCTAAAGCCAAAGCAATTAACGAGGTAAGCAAGGTGCCGACAATCAGAAACAACACCCCATAATTGGCGCGCGGGAGCACTTCGATGCCCCGCACGGTGATGGGGTCGGCATACATGTTGCCAAGGTTCCAGCTGTTATGGATTAAAAAACCCCAACCGTTAAACGCAATCGCCGGCCAAGCGGCCTGTAGTAAAAAAATAATAATTACGATGAGGGAGAGCGGCAACAATGCGGCAACCGCCCCAAGCCCCCATGAAAAGGGAAAACGAATCGGGGGCATTACCTTATTCATAATGGGGCTCCGAGAAAAATCAAAAAGCACCCAAAAGAAATCTTGAGGGTGCTTTGGGGAACTGGGGTCAACGGCAGGCAAGACCCGCCGTCATAAGCGTGTATCAACCCAATCGCAAGCCGCTTAGCCACTAATTTTGGCGATTTGCGCTTCAGATTGTTTCACCACGCTTGGGGGCAGCGCCACGAAATTCACTTCTTTCATAAAGTGCTCGGCATTGCCGCCTTCGGATGAAATAGCCCAGGTTAAAAACTTCTTCAAGGTGGCCGCCATTTCGGCCGAAGGCTGCTTGGCATCCACCAACGCATATTCGTAGTTAATGATGGGGTAGCTTTCCGCGCCGGGGGCAAAAATTAGGCTTACGCGCTGATCCGCCGGTGATTTGGGCACCATGGCGGCGGCAGCGGCTTTCACGTTTTTAATTTCTGGCAACACAAATTTGCCATCTTTGTTTTCAAGCCGTGCTTCACCGAGCTTGTCATCCATAATTTGCTTTTTGAAGCTCACGCCGATGTAGGCAATGGAATACGGATTATTTTTAATGGCATCGACCATGCCCGGGTTACCCACCGCACCAATATTGCCTTGCACCGGCGCCCAGCTTACCGTTACGCCATAGCTGTAATCACTCGCCCAAGAAGGCGTTGAGGCCGTTAAATACTGGGTAAAAATAAAGGTATCGCCTGAGCCATCGGTGCGGTGCACGGTAATAATGGCGTGGTCGGGGAGTTTCACGCCGGGGTTTAATTTGGCAATCGCCGCATCATTCCATTGCGTGATTTTGCCGCTATAAATGCCAGCTAATACGGGGCCACTTAAGTTCAAGTGCTCGCCATTTAAGCTCGGCACGTTGTAGTTGACCATTTGGCTCGAAATAGCCATCGGAATATTCAACATGCTGGGATGCTGCTTCATTTGCGCATCGCTTAAATACGCATCCGAGGCACCAATTTGCGCCAAACCTTGCATGGATTGCGCTTGGCCTGTGCCACTGCCCGTACTGGCCGTAGTGAGCTGCACATTCGGGTTTGCCTTGGTGTATACCGGCTGCCACAAGTTAAACAGGGGATACAGCAGGCTCGAACCTGTTTCCAGCACCGATACCGTGCCCGCCATCGCCGCACCTGAAGCCAATAGTGCCGCGCCAGCAGCCACGGCAACGGCGGTGCCGCGCATCGTTTTGTTCATTTTCAACATCACATGCCCCTTGAAATTAAATTTACTCGAATAGAAAGTGCAACAAATTATTCATTGCGCTAACTAAGAGCCGATAAATTAAAAAAGGTTTTTGAATTTTTTATGAACATTTGATGAACAAACGATGACATCCAACTTGATGCCCATATAAACCACCCAATAAAAAAAACCCGGCTAAAGCCGGGGTAATTGATGGAATTTAGGGAACCTATTCGACAGGTTTCGTTTTATTAGCGGAATCCGACACACTCAGTAAGCGCCAAGCATGCCCGCCCAACAGCATCAAAAACACCGGCAAGCCCAGCAATAAATACAAGTAATAGGTAAAAAATCGCCAAATCAGCAAAGAAATACCAATTAAACCTAAATCCAAAAAGGGTGAAAGCAAGGCGCTGTACCCTAACTCCACCCCACCCGCGCCGCCCGGCAAAAAGCTTAATTGCCCAAACAGCAATAACGCGCCCTGCACCGCAAATAAATACGACCACGGCACCGAAGCCCCAATTAAGGTAATTACCACCGCCAAAATGCTATAGCGCAGCAGCCAATGCCCCGCACAAAACGAGAACAACAATACGAGCTGCCAACGCGGCAAACCCAGCACCAAACGCACCCCTTGGCGAAATTGCATTAACCAGCGCGCCAAGCGGCGGCGGCGTTTTAAGGTTAATTTGAAGGGTTTAAGTAGGGCGCCGAAAAACCGAATCAGCGCGCGATGCTGGCGCAACAGCGACCAAAACAGGCTACCGCCCGCACCAAAGAGCACCAAGGTCACCAATAAAAGCCAAACCGGATCATTAAACCCGCCATGCAGCGCCAAAGAAATAAGCGCCACGGGAAAGGCCACCACAAAAAATACGCCATCCATAAAGTGATCGATGGCATACATCGCCGCCGCCCGCGCACTACGAATCCCTTTTTGCTTTAAAAGCGTGAGGTAGGTCAGCGCCCCACCTGCACCGGCGGGCGATGCCGCACCGGCAAACTCGGTGGCTATGACCGCCCCATAGCTCCAGCCCGCAGGCAAACGCACGCCCATGCCCAAAGCCAATAACCGCAGGCGAAAACTATTAAACAACCAGCCGAGCAGCACCATACCGGTCATCCAAAACCAGCCTTGCACCGGCACGGCAGGCAGGTAGCGCCACATTGCGCCCCCACCCAAAACAAGCGGCACGGCGAGGCTTGCCAGCAGTGCCAGCACGAGCATCAAGATCAATCGCCGCCGATGTCGGTTAAGCGCCATGAATGCGCCCCAAAACGAGCGCTGATTTGATGGCGCAAGGCCGGTGCGTCAATACAGCCGTCAGCGCATCTTGCCAAAACCGCACCGCCTCGGGCCAATCGGCATCGACCGGGTGCAGCCCCAATCGAATCGGTGTATTGGCCTGTTCAGGGCGCAATAATCGGGCCAGCAAGCGGGTGTTATAGATTTGGGATAATCGCCGGCGCCACGCGGCGCGCACGCTCCACACCAGTGAGGTTGCGGCGGTTTCCTGCCCTGTTTTAAGGTTAATCAACCCTGTTCGGCTGGCGTACCAATCAAAACCCAAGGGCGTTAAAGCCGCAATGCTGCCGGCACTGGTTAACCACGCCGGCGCCACAAAGCCGCGTGCCGACCAGCCACAAGCCGCTAAATCCGCCTGGCCCTGATGCAATAAGTTTGTTGCCTCAGGCGCGCCCAATTGAGCGAACTCGCCTTCAAGGGTATAAACGCGCCGACGCACCCAATCAACCGGACTGCGCACCGGGCGGTTATCGGCATGATAAAACCCATGCAATACCACCTCATCGCCCAAGGCAATGCGCGCATCCAGCCAGGCGCGAAACGCCGCGTGCTCGGCCAAAGGCGTATCCCCGTGATAGCGCGGCACCACGAGCAAGGTTACCGGCATAGGGCCTTGCGGGGTAATCCACGGGGCGAGTGCCGCCAGCAGCGCCATGCATCGAGCTTGGGTGCGCGGCGCCACATCGTGCAGCACCAAGGCGGCGGGGGCGCAATTTTGTTGTTCATTCATGGCTTAAATGCTCTGGATGCGGGCTGGGCGGGCGGTCAGCCGGTTGAATTTCGCCCCGCAGGCACAATTGGCGCAAATCGCTCAGCATAGGCTCAAACCGTGCCGACCAGCCGAAGGATGCCACCACCCGCGCGCGCGCCGCCGCGCCCAACGCCTGGGGGTTGCGTGCAAAAACTGAGTCGATTGCCGCCGCGAACGCGGTGGGATTATTCGGCTGCGCCAAAGCCCCCACCGATTCATCCACCAATTCGGGCACCGCGCCACTATTTACCCCAATCACCGGCAAGCCGGCCGCCATGCCTTCAGCAATAACCAGCCCAAAAGTTTCTTGATCGCCGGCGTGTACGAGCGCATCACAACTGGCCAGCAAGCCGGCCAACACCACAGGATCGGCCACAAAATCTACGACCGTATGGGCAATATCTGCCGGGCGCGGCATATCAGGCCCGATCAGCAACACATGATACGGCGCGCCTAGGTGCCGCACGGCATCAAACAATACTTTTAAGTTTTTCTCGATGGCATTGCGCCCGGCATACACCAGCAGCCGGGCATCGGCGGGAATGCCTAAACGCGCCCGCATGGCATCATCACGCCGCTCTGGGGTAAACATATCGGTATCCACCCCCAAAGGCTGGGTGCTTACCCGGCGCAGCCCCAGCCCGTGCAAACGCTCGGTCATAATTTGGCTCGGCGCAAATACCCAATCCATGTGGCCATATAAATGCTGGATGTAGCGCTTGATCGGCGCGCGCGTCCAGCCGCCAAAGCGCAGGGCGGTCATTCGGGTTAAATCAGAATGAAAAAAACCCACCACGGGCACATCCAGAGATCGCCCCGCCGCCATCGCAGCCCATGCCAAGCGATACGGATCACCCGCTTCAATCACATCGGGTTTAAGTTCAATCAGGGCATTAATCCAAGGCTGCGCCCGCAAGGGGAACCGATAGCCCTTGCCGATGGGCAAAGCCTGCACCGTGCGCGTGGTCAAAACGCCTTCATCGGTGCGGGCACTCTGCGCACCCGGCACCACCAAGCTATGACGCAAGCCCGTGTGCGCTGCGCAATACGCCCGTTTGGCCAGAATATAGCGCCGCACGCCGCCCGAGGCCGGCCCCCAAAACATCGTAATATCTGCTAAATGCACGTTGCGCCCGTTCAGGTAAAAAAATTGGTGTATGCGATAAATCTAAAGGCGGCACTTTAGCCCGAAACCATGACAAAACGACTGAAATTCGGCAACCTGCCGCCGATCAACTCGCCCGACGCTGCACCGATTCAACCGATAACAAGCTTTGCAACCGTTTAATGAGCGGGTTTGCATCCACTGCGCCCGGCAATTCAATTTGTAAGGCAATGTCATTGAGCCCACTGTTGCGCTCCAGCCGCGAGCGGCTCTCGACAATCCGCGCTTTAAAAGGCACCAAAACAGGACCAATATCAGACCAAAACCGCGCCACATCCTCGACCAGCACATCTAAACGCAGTGTTTGCGCCCAAGAGGCCTGCCCCGAGGGCCAATCAACCGATAAAATCCGCTCGGGAAATTGCTGCGCCAAATGCGCGAGATTTCGGCAATCTTCCTTATGTACGCTCAAGCCCTGCCCGCGCGTAATAAACGCCCGCACCGCATCGCCAGGGCGCGGATGGCAGCACCCCGCCGGTTGCGCTTTCATGCCATCGAGCGATAAGCCCACGCCCGGGGTTTGATCCAAAAACACCGGCGTTTGGGTCACGGGCGCCGCAAGCTCAGATAATTCAGGTTTCAACACCGCTCGGGCGGTATGCAGCAGGGTTGCCGCGTCTAGGCGGTGCAGGCCAACCGCATCGAACAAGGCATCCATACTTTTAAAATTTAACGCGGCAATAAGTAAATTTTGTGCGCTGCGATTTAACCCCAGCCGGCGAAACAATCGATCACATTGCGCCGCCCCCGCCGCCCGCGCCGCCGATTGATCTAACCTGTGAAACCAGTTTCGCACCTTGGCACGGCTACTGGCCGAGCTCAGAAACCCACTCTGCGCACTGGCCCATTCGCGGCTGGGCATGGGGTTGGTTTGCGTCAAAATCTCCACCCGATCCGCTTGGCTCAACACCGTTTTAAGCGGCACAATTTGGCCATTAATTTTGGCGCCTTTGCAGCGATGCCCCACCAAGGTATGCACCCGATACGCATAATCGAGCACGGTAGAACCGGAGGGCAAGGCAAAAATATCGCCCTGTGGCGTAAACACATACACCATGGCGGCCACCGGTTGTGCGGGGGAGCCTGCCGCCAGCGCTTCTCGCAACCGATTTAACTCGCTGGCGAAGGAATCAACCGCGCTCCCAGCGCCTTCTTTGTAGCGCCAATGCGCCGCCACCCCAAGCTCTGCCTGGGCATGCATGGCGCCCGTGCGGATTTGCACTTCAACCGCTTTATCGTCAAACGCCCGCACCGCCGTATGCAGCGATTGATAACCATTTTCTTTGGGGCGCGCGATGTAATCATCGTATTCGCTCTCAATCAAAGGAAACCTGTGGTGCACCACGCTGAGCGCGGCATAGCAATCGGCTACCGTATCCACCGCCACCCGCAAGGCGCGCACATCAAATAACGCATCGAAGCTCAACTTTTTGCGCTGCATTTTCCCCCAGATGCTGTAAATATGTTTGGGGCGACCCACCACCTGCGCGTGAATACCCGCCGCCTTTAGTGCCTCATCCAAGGCCGTGCGCACGGTGGCTAAATACGCTTCGCGCTCCTCGCGTTTTTCATCCAACAAACTGGCAATCCGTTTGTAGGTTGCAGGCTCTAAATGGCGAAACGATAAATCCTCAAGCTCCCATTTGATTTGCCCCAACCCCAAACGATGCGCAATGGGGGCATACACATCGAGGGTTTCAGCGGCCAATTGGCGGCGCTTTGCTTCATCTGGCTCAAAAGCCAACCCCCGCAAGCGCTCTAAGCGATGCACTAATTGAATCAGCATCACCCGCACATCACTGATTGACGAGAGCAGCAAGCGGCGCAAATTTTCAATCCAATCGGCCGATTGCGCGCGGCGATATTGCTCGCCCAACTGCATTAAACGCTGCATTTGCGCCACTTGATCAGCCACGACCGCCGAAAATTCAGCCTGCAAGGTGGCCGGCTCAATTTGCCCCAACAGCCTAGGGTCAGATAAAATGCAGGCAATTAACGTCTCCCGATCGGCGCCAATGTCGCTTAACACCAAGGCCGCCCGAGCCCCGCGCGCACGCGTTACATCCCCATCCCAAACCGCCGCCGCCCGCTGGCAAGCGCCAACCACCAAGTCATCATCCGCTGTTAACGCAGCCAACGCCGCACATAAGGATTCATTCGACGCATCAAGCGCATGCCGCATAGTTCACTCTCAAACAAAACGCGCCGCACGCTGAACAACGCGGGCACCGTAACCTAAGGAACCTCTGATCAAATCCCTTGTGGCCGAGACGGGCTTTTGAGGGATGAGCCGCAAGGCGCGGTGCGAAACGAATGGTTATTCCATTCGTGAGTCGGGCTTCGCCAGCTTCACGTAGCACAAAGGATTTGATCAGAGGTTCCCTAAGCACAATAATTAAATTGTCATACTACACTGGCTTGATGCCAGCGCATCACGGCGGGTTTGTGGTTTAATCTTGCAGCCTTAATTCCCCGCCACATAAGCCAACTCATTATTATTCCCCAAGCATTCAAGCGAGGCCGCAATGTCTACCCCCGAAAAATTTGATTTACACGCCGAACATCATCGCGTTAACCGCAATTCTTGGCTGCGTGCCTCGGTTATGGGCGCCAACGATGGCATCGTTTCCGTATCCAGCTTAATGCTCGGCTTTATTGCCAGTAACGCCGATAACGCCACCATTATGCTTGCCGGTTTGGCGGGTTTAGTGGCGGGCGCCATGTCGATGGCGGCGGGTGAATATGTTTCCGTACAATCGCAAAAAGATACAGAACAGGCCGACTTAGCCCAAGAAGCCAATGAAATAAAACACAACTTCGCCTTCGAGCAACGCGAGCTTTCTGCAATTTATGTTGAGCGGGGGTTATCGCAACCCCTTGCCGACCAAGTGGCCGCCGAACTCATGGCGCACGACCCCCTAGCCGCCCATGCCCGCGATGAGCTCGGCCTGCATGAAATTACCCGCGCGCGCCCCATGCAAGCGGCGCTCTCATCGGCGGCCGCCTTCTCGGTGGGTGCGGGTATGCCGCTCCTCACGGCCTTGCTGGTGCCGCACGCTTGGCTATTTGGCGGCGTGATTGCCATGACGTTACTCGCGCTGATTATTTTAGGTAGTTTGGCGGCATGGACCGGGGGCGCTTCTATTCTGCGCGGCGCTTCACGCGTGCTAATTTGGGGCGCTGCGGCCATGGCGGCCACCTCGGTCATTGGCCACTTTTTTGGAATCAGCGTCTAAGCGCTTGCCAGCGACGGCGGGTTACCCCGATAATGCCGAGCCTCGCGGGTGTAGTTCAATGGTAGAACTTTAGCTTCCCAAGCTAATAGCGTGGGTTCGATTCCCATCACCCGCTCCAAAATGCCCTCGCCCCTGCGATTACCCCAAATAATTCGTAGATAATTAAGACCCGATCCCCCGTACAGTGGCAGGCTTTAATTTAAGTTATTCAGGCAAAAGCCGGTTTAACTTTTGGACGCAACCATGAGCAAGCCCCCCGCAGCCCACCTCGATAGCACCCTCATAAGCCAACTGGCCGAGGCGATGATTGATGCCAAAAACCTTGAGAGCTTAGTGCGCCCCTTATTAGCGCTCTTGCAGTCGGTCACGGGGCTGGACTCCACCTTTTTTACTCAAATCGATCTGCTCGCAAGCACGCAAACGGTGATGTATGCGCAAAACACCCACGCGCTTGAAATTCCTGAACAACTCACCACCGGCTGGCAAGATACCCTTTGCCACCGTGCTTTATCTCAGCATCAATTTTGCACCAATCAAGTAGCAGAAATTTGGGGCGATTCACAAGCTGCGCACGCGCTGGGCATCCAAACCTACCTCTCTGAGCCGGTTTTTATTACCCCCAACACCCTCTTTGGCACCCTCTGCGCGGCCGATACCCATAAAAAAACCATCCATCCTGAGGCGATGGAAATCGTCAAATTATTTAGCCAAATCATTGCCCGGCAAATTGAGCGCGAGCAATTGATCGAATTATTGCAAAAACAAAACACCGATTTAATCCACACCGCCCACCACGACGCCTTAACGGGGCTGCTTAATCGGCGGGGGTTAACGGTCGAACTTCATCGCCTGCAACTCACCGCCCGCCGTTTAAATACCTGGGTGCACATCGCCTTTATTGACCTTGATAATTTTAAAAAAATCAATGATTTACACGGCCACCGCGTTGGTGATGAGTTTTTACAGCAAGTCGCTCATCGCCTAAAAACAAGCCTTCGAGAAAATGACCTCGTAGCGCGCTATGGGGGTGATGAGTTTGTGGTGGCCGCCATCGCCAACCCAGCATCCGCCCAAGATGATTGCGAACAATTACGACAACGCTTGTTCGATATCACCCAAGGCGACTATATTTTAAGCAGCCTAGCATTGCACTATGATGGCGCCAGCATTGGGGTAGCGGGCTGCGAGGCCAACACCCTCGCCCCCCAAGAGCTACTCAATCGAGCCGATAGCGCCATGTATCAGGCAAAAGTTACCCGAAAACAAAAATAGCCCCCAGAAGGCCATCATCACCCGGCGAAAAAATCTTGTGCGCGCCCCCCGTACAAGCGGCTCGCGCAATAAGATGAATTTTCACCGCCCATCGGGCAGGCACCCCAAGCGTCATCGTGTAGAATCCCTACAGTTGCGAATCAAAGACAACCGGCCACACGGTGGGCTTGCTTTGATGAACGTGGCGATAGTCAAACGCACAAAAACCATTCGAGAGCGTTATTTTGTCTCATACGGACTGCATTATCATCGGCTCCGGCATTGCCGGGCTCACCACCGCGCTACGGCTTCGCGAAGCAGGGTTTAGCGTCACCGTTTTAGAGCGGGAACAGCTCGGGCGCGAGGCCTCGTGGGCCGGCGGCGGCATACTCTGCCCGCTTTACGCTTGGCGTTACCCCGAACCTGTGATGCGATTAGCCGCCGCCGGCATGGCCCGCTACCCCAGCCTCATTGAAGAGCTGCGCTGCAAGCAAACCACCGATCCTGAGTTTTACAAAAGTGGCCTGCTCATTGTTGACCCGATTCAAACCCCGCACGAGGCCGCACAAATTACGGCCTGGGCCACGCACTATCAGTATCCCCACCAATGGCAGGCCGCTGAGGCACACTTTTCGCATTTGCCGCATCAAAAGGCGCTCTGGCTGCCCGACATAAATACCGTGCGCAACCCCCGCCTGCTCCATGCGCTCATGGCGGCAGTGCGCCAAGCGGGGGTCCGCTTGCTTGAGCACCAACCCGCTCAAAAGCTGCTAATTCAAAACAACCGCATCCTGGGTGTGCAGAGCGATAACACCACCCACAGCGCCGAACGGGTCATCATTACCGCCGGCGCTTGGTCGGGCGGCTTGGTGCCCGGCTTAAGCCCCGCGCAAATCTTCCCTGTTCGTGGCCAAATGATTCGCTTTGAACCCGCCCCCGCGCCGGGTTTGCACACCATCCTCATGGATCAAGGCATTTACCTGATTCCGCGTCAAGATGGCTCGGTAGTGGTGGGTTCCACCGTTGAGCATGTCGGCTTTGATAAGCGCACCACCGAAGAAGCCATTGCGCATTTGCACCGCAAAGCGGTGGCGCTGTGGCCAAATTTAGCCCGCAATGCCATTGCGCAACAGTGGTCAGGCTTGCGCCCCAGCACGCAGGATGAAATCCCCTACATAGGCGCGCATCCTGAGATTGAAGGGCTATGGGTGGCGGCGGGGTTTTATCGCAATGGGTTAGCGATGGGGCCGGCGGTGGCTGAAATTTTAACGAACCTCATCACAGGGCGACCGGCCATTATGGATTTAACGGATTACAGGCTAGATCGCCCCGCACTATTTTAAAAAGCGTGCCCGCAGCCCCGAGCATGAACCCAAAATCGCCTAGGAGGCATTGCCTATTGATCCGGCCAGTTTTATCCGTGATTGTCCGCTAAGTCGTAGGGTGCGCCATGCGCACCATTTGGCTCATCGGTGCGCATGGCGCACCCTACGGTTTCATGGATTATTCGTGCCGAATCAATAGGCTCACGCTTTAAGCGCGTTAACTTACAGCGCATCTTCGTTTTCTTCGCCGGTGCGAATGCGCACCGCACGCTCAACCGGAAACACAAAAATCTTGCCATCGCCAATTTTCCCCGAATGCGCCGATTTAATAATCGCATCTAAAACCGCATCCACCTGCTCATCGGCCACTACAATTTCAAGCTTAATTTTTGGCAAAAAATCCACCACATATTCCGCACCGCGATAGAGCTCGGTATGGCCTTTTTGCCGCCCAAAGCCCTTCACCTCGGTGGCTGTCATGCCATTAATGCCAATCTCCATGAGTGCGCTGCGCACGTCATCGAGACGAAAGGGTTTAATGATGGCTTCAATCTTTTTCATGCGCATATCCTAATCAAATCTGGGGAGAGTCCACGTTCTGAGCCCTATTAAGCCATATCCAGCGGGTCAACATCAATCGACCAGCGTATCCCCGCCGGTCGGCGGCTGCCTTGCCAGGCCTCTAGGGCATTTAATGCCTCATGCAAAACCCGCCGATCGCAGGCCAGCAGTAACAGCTGATAGCGATAGCGCCCCGCCCGCCGAGCCATCGGCGCCGGCACCGGCCCCCAAATAACCAGCCGCTCGTCCGCCGTTTGCCCTAACCAATCGGCCATGGCCACAAGCAGCTGGTTGGGCGCATCGGCAGCAGGGCCATCGGCGCGAATTAAAGCCGCCATCCGCACCGGCGGCAACCCAATGTCGGTGCGCTCGCGCAGCAAACCACGGGCAAAATGCCCATAGCCGTGGCGAATCAACTGAGTTAACCCCGCATGCGCGGGATGGTGCGTTTGCACCAACACCACCCCCGCCCGATCAGCCCGCCCCGCCCGCCCCGCCACTTGAATCAATTGCTGGGCAAACCGCTCCGCCCCCCGAAAATCATTGGCAAAAAGCGCTTGATCGGCATCGACAATCCCCACCAGCGACACATTCGGAAAATCGTGCCCCTTAACCAAAATTTGCGTGCCGACAATTAACCGCGCCGCGCCGGAATGAATGCGCGCTAACCTGCGATCTAACTCGCCCACGCGGCTCAACGCATCGCGATCCAACCGCTCAATTCCAAAGCCGGGGAATAAGGCGGTGAGCACATCCTCTAGCTGCTCGGTACCCAGCCCGCGCGGGGTTAATGCCGCCGAACAACTCGGGCAATGCACGGGCACCGCCTGCTCATAACCACAATGATGGCAGCGCAAACGCTGTGCGTGCCGATGCCAGGTCACAAACGAATCACAGTGCGGGCATTCGGCCACCCAACCGCAGGCATGGCACAATAAATTGGGCGCATATCCTCGGCGATTGAGATACAGCATCACCTGCCCGCCCACCAACAAATGCTGCTCAATCGCCGCCAGCAAGGCATCAGACAAGCCCCCCTGCATGCGTTGATTGCGCACATCCAGCGGGTATATTTTCGGCATCGCCGCCCCACCCGCCCGCTCAGGCAAGCTCAAGCCCCGATAACGCCCCAGCTCAAGGTTGCGAATCGATTCCAGTGACGGCGTGGCCGACCCCAGCACAATCGGAATAGCAAGCCGCCGCGCACGCCAAATCGCCACATCGCGGGCATGATAGCCAAAACCCTCATTTTGCTTGAGCGAGGCATCGTGCTCCTCATCCACCACAATTAAACCCAAATCAGCAAACGGTTGAAAAACGGCCGAACGGGTGCCAATCACCACCTGCGCCAAGCCTGAGCGCACGGCAAGCCAAGCTTGCAATCGATCCGCATCGGGCAATCCCGAATGCAAAACCGCCGGGCGCAAACCCAAACGGCCACTAAAACGCGTCACCCATTGCGGCGTCAGCGCAATTTCTGGCACCAAAACCAAAACTTGCCGCCCTGCCGCCAACACATCGGCCATCAGATGAAGGTACACCTCGGTTTTACCGCTCCCCGTTACGCCCTCAAGCAGCCACACCGCAAACTCGGCATAGGTTGCCGCAATCGCACGCACCGCCGCCGCCTGCGCAGCATTCAATTGTGGCGCCGCGCACAGCACGCCCTTCGCATCGGGCCATGAGGGGGGCGGCACTAACGAAAACGCCTCGATCAACCCCAGCGCCAACAATCGACGACGCACATTCGCCGGCACATCCCCAAGCTGCTGCACCAACACACCCTCGGGTTCTGCCGCCAAGCGCTGCATCAGATTTTTTTGTCGATGGCCACGAATGGATTCCAGCCCCCCTGCCGCAGAGCCCGCCGCAGATAACCTAAGCGCCAAGCGGCGCAACGGCGCACCTTGGCGCAAGCTCGGCGCAAAAGCCGCCAATAACGTGTCACCCAAAGGGTAATGATAATAATCCGCCGCCCAAGCCAAGCACGCCAGCAAAGCCTCATCGAGCAAGGGTGCCTCATCAAGGAGCGATTCAATGGGTTTAATCACCCAATCCGCCGAGGCCTGCGCAGGCGCCCACAACACCCCCACACGAAACCCACGACCCAGCGGCACCCGCACGCGCATGCCCGCACAAACGGCTTTATCGGCCGGCATGCGATAAGTAAATAATTGCCGCAAAGGCCCTGGCAAGGCGACCTGCCAATAAATCTCGGGCACCGCGATGGGCGAATCAACATGAATTTCAGGCATGGGGCGTACTAAAAATCCTTAACAAAAAAGCGAACATCCGAGCCGCATCATACCGGCTGGCTAATTAAAGATATCGTCAATGCTTGCGTCTTAAATCAACCGCCCTATAATACAAGGCCTTTTTATTGCTCGGCCGTTCTCAGCTTTAAACTTAATTCAAGCTTAACCTGAGGCTAAAACTGGCGTTAGCAGCGATTTTCAGCCAATTAATTCAATAGGATAGTCATTTTCATGCCATCAGTACGTGTTCGGGACAACGAGCCCTTTGAAGTTGCAGTTCGTCGGTTTAAACGCTCTTGCGAGAAAGCCGGCATCATCAGCGAGCTGCGCGAGCGTGAGTTTTACGAAAAACCCACCACAGAACGCAAGCGTAAAAATGCGGCGGCTGTTAAACGCAACCAAAAGCGTTTATCTAAAGAGCAATCCCGTCGCGTTCGCTTGTTCTAAGCGAACGGCAATGCCAGCGCCTGCGTGCAGGCGCCACTAAGGAATTCTGTCATGAGCGACGAACCAAGCCCCTTAAAAGCCCGGTTAACCGACGACATGAAGCAGGCCATGAAATCCGGCGATAAACAACGCCTTGGGGTTATTCGCTTGCTTTTGTCCGCGATTAAGCAAAAAGAAGTCGATGAGCGTGTCGTACTCTCAGATGACGATATTTTCGCCATCTTAGTCAAACAAACCAAGCAACGGCGCGAGTCGATCGCCCAGTTTCAAACCGCAAACCGAGCTGATCTGGTCGCGATCGAACAGTATGAGCTTGAGGTAATTGAAACCTATCTGCCAGAAAAACTCAGCGAAACCGAAATTCGGCAAATTATTGCAGAAGTCATCGCCGGCATGGGCACGGTGGGCGTAGCGCAAATGGGTGCCGTCATGAATGCAGTGCGTGCCAAAGTCGCCGGGCGCGCCGATCTTGCTGCGGTCAGTGCGTGGGTTAAAGCGGCAATTACAGGTTAAATCCAACCATTAATTGCCCCGCTCAATGATCGGGTTGCAGTTACCTAGAACATATTGCTAGAAAAACTTTAGTGCAATCCGCCCGCGTCAGAATAAACTAGCCCAAGCCTGTTTTGCGGCACCCGCCGATCGGCCGCCCGCAGGTAAATGGCAACAAAATAACGTCTACACAATTGACACAATAATTGGCAGGTATGGGTAATGGGTGATCATTTTCAATTCTTGAATGTGCCACGACAAGATCCGGTAAAAACGCCGGCAACTGAGCGCGTTCAACAATTTAACGAAATTTATGGCCAGTTCACCCCCGAAAAGGCCAGCGACCAAGCGGATCGCTGCCTTGAGTGCGGCAACCCATACTGCGAATGGAAATGCCCCGTCCATAATTTTATTCCCAATTGGCTCAAACTGATCGCGGAAGGCAAATTGCTCGAAGCGGCTGACATGTCGCACAAAACCAATTCCTTGCCCGAAATTTGCGGCCGCGTATGCCCACAAGATCGGCTGTGCGAGGGGGCTTGCACCCTGAACGATGGGTTTGGTGCGGTCACCATTGGTTCGATTGAAAAATACATCACCGATGAAGCATTCAAATTAGGTTGGCGGCCCGATCTTTCTAAAGTGGTGCCCACCCATAAACGCGTTGCGATTGTGGGTGCGGGGCCGGCGGGTTTGGGCTGCGCTGATATTTTGGCGCGTCATGGGGTTAAAGCGGTGCTCTTTGATCGCCACCCCGAAATTGGCGGCTTACTCACCTTTGGCATCCCCCCGTTTAAACTCGAAAAATCGGTGCTGCAAACGCGCCGTGAAATTTTTGAAGGCATGGGGATCGAATTTCGGCTGAACACCACGATCGGCACCGATATTCCCATGGCATCGTTGCTGGCTGATTATGATGCCGTTTTTCTGGGCATGGGCACCTATACCGCCATGCGCGGCGGCTTTCCCGGTGAAGATATGGGCGGCGTGCACGAAGCCCTGCCGTTTCTCATTGGCAACATTAATCAGGTCATGGCCTACCCCGGGCAAGACCCATTCATCAATGTAGAAGGCCAGCGCGTGGTAGTGCTCGGCGGTGGCGATACGGCCATGGATTGCACGCGCACCTCGTTGCGACAAAACGCCGCCCGCGTTACCTGCGTGTATCGCCGCGATGAAGAAAACATGCCCGGTTCGCGCCGAGAAGTTGCTAATGCCCGCGAGGAAGGCGCTGAGTTCCTGTTTAATCGCCAACCCATTGAAATCGTAGGCGAGAATGGCCAGGTGACCGGCGTCCGCTTCGTCAATACCCAGCTCGGCGAGCCCGATAATCGCGGGCGGCGCACGCCTGAAGTGATTCCCCATTCAGAACATATTGTCGAAGCCGATACCGTGCTCATCGCCTTTGGGTTCCGCCCCTCGCCGGCGCCTTGGCTCAGTGACATCGGCGTTGAAATTGATCACAGCGGGCGGGTTATCGCCAATCAAAACCAAAGCCTGCCCGCATTTCAAACCACAAACCCCAAAGTGTTTGCGGGCGGCGATATGGTTCGTGGCTCTGATTTAGTGGTCACCGCCGTTTTTGAGGGACGCAATGCAGGTTTTGGCATTTTGGATTACCTCAACGTCTAAAGTACCCCCGCACGATCGGCCCGCCTTGCGGGTCAAACTCAACTCGAGGAATTTTATCGCATGAGCGAATCCGCCCTTCCTGCTAACCCCTATGGCCTGAAAAATGATCGTTTTATTCGCGCGCTGCTGCGCGAACCTATCGATTGCACCCCGATCTGGATTATGCGTCAAGCGGGGCGCTACTTGCCTGAATACCGCGCCACCCGCGCTAAAGCGGGGAGTTTTATGGATTTATGCCGCTCAGCGGAGCTCGCCTGTGAAGTCACACTGCAACCCCTCGAACGGTTTGATTTAGACGCGGCCATTTTATTTTCAGATATCCTCACCATCCCCGATGCCATGGGGCTGGGCTTAACCTTCAGCACCGGCGAGGGCCCGGTATTTGCCCGCCCCCTGCGCAGCCGGCAAGCCATTGAGCAACTGCCGATTCCTGATCCTGAAATTGAGCTTCGTTACGTTATGGATGCCGTGGGCACCATTCGTAAAGCGCTAGATGGCCGGGTGCCGCTCATTGGATTTTCAGGCAGCCCGTGGACACTCGCGACCTATATGGTTGAAGGCGGCTCGACCAAAGAATTCGCCCATATTAAAGGCCTTATGTATAGCGATCCGGCCAGCGCGCACTTATTGCTGGATAAACTCAGCACGGCAGTAACCGATTACTTAAATGCCCAAGTGCTGCGCGGCGCCCAAACGCTTATGATTTTTGATACATGGGGCGGCGTGCTCTCACCAGACAAATACCGCGAATTTTCGCTGGCCTACATGCAAAAAATCGTGAGCGGCCTGATTCGCAGCCATGAAGGCGTGCGCATTCCCGTTATTTTATTTACCAAAGGCGGCGGCCAATGGGCCGTTGATATGGCCGATACCGGCGCCGATGGCATCGGTGTGGACTGGGCTGCCGATATCGGTCAAATACGCCAACAAGTGGGGCACCGCATCGCGCTTCAAGGCAACCTAGACCCCAGCGTGCTGTATGCGCCCGATGCCGTAATTGAACAAGAAGTCGCCCGTGTGCTGCACGCCTTTGGCAGCGGCACGGGGCATGTGTTCAACCTAGGCCATGGCATTCATCAGCACGTAAACCCCGACAAAGTGGCCACGTTAGTGAACGCCGTCCATCGGTTAAGCCGACCCTACCATCTCGCTTAAGCGGCTCTGCAATTAAACCTGCTCGGCGCTTTCATCCAGCAGTGTTTTAAGTTTTGCCTTTGAAGCGCGCGGCAAAGGCCCGCCACGAGCCGAGGTTAAAGGCGCCTCTTTAATCGCGGCGCGATCAAACACCACCAGATCAAAGGGCACCTCAAAGGCCACAAAGCTTAAAACCAAAGCGCGCTCAAGCCGCCCACTGCGGTAGTGATATCGACGCTCTGATTCCGTAAAAGGGATATTTTTTTCCATCAAAAAAGTCATCACGTCTTCAGGCGTATCGGCAAATAAATGCAAGGTGATTTTAGACTCTTGATCCGCCGTACCCGATAACACCGAACCCACCAAGCGCGGCGAAAACGCATCTAAAAACACCATGGCGTTTAAGGCCTCACGCCGCAGGTGCTGCAACGCCTCACCTTGCTTGGGGCGAAAAACACGCTGGTATTGGCGAATTTCAGCCTCTAATCGGGTGCAATCCACCGCCATAAAGCG
>NCFS01000138.1 GCA_002281295.1 Halothiobacillus sp. 35-54-62
AAGCGGTGTTTTGCCTGAGAGATTGAACAGAATTCGGTCGCTGTCATCATTGCGCGCCGGGATTCATTGAAAACCTCGGGTTATTCGAGGTGCCCTAAATATCTAGCGCATTAGAATTAACAACAATTATAATATTCTTATATACCAATAATTTTACCTATAGATGATTTCCCTTATCAATAAAAACCTGAAGTTTTTAAATTTAACATTACAAAAACATAGAGTTAAAACATTAATTAGAATAAATTAATATAAACAACTTCTAATACGGCCGATAAAAACCACAAATATTCGCCGGAATATCGCCGAGCATCGGCCGCAGGTATAATCGGGCGAAATACCCGCTAATTAAGCAAATTCTTATATTAGAATTACATTTCCACATAAAAAAGGCGGGTTATCTATCGGCTACGATAGGGCAAAAGCCCCGCCCTATTAACCCCCAAGGGATTGGTTAATCCCAATAAACACCGGCCTTAAACCGGCAGACCATCCTGATGTTAGGGAACCTCTGATCAAATCCTTTGCGAGCCGAGTTGCTGATCCAAAAGCCGCAAAACGAGGCAGAGGCCGCCGGTCGTAGTTATTCTACGAATCCAAGGCCGATAACGACGTGTTGCGGCCCATCGTATGGGACGGGCTTTTGAGGGCGATCCGCTGTGTTGCGGCACTCACGAATGGAATAACCATTCGTTTCGTACCGCGCCTTGCGGCTCATCCCTCAAAAGCCCGTCTCGGCCACAAAGGATTTGATCAGAGGTTCCTTAGCGTTACCGCCATAAGCCCCAGCATAAAAAAACCGGCACTCGGCCGGTTTTATATTCAAATTTTAGAAGGCGCGTCCTATGCCGCAAGCCCCCCTGCCACGCACATTACGCGCGCGGCTCAAACGGCATTGATAACTTCATTTCTTGATAAAACGCGCGGGCTTCATCGGTTTTGGCCGGTGGCGTATGAATCATAATCGTCACAACATAATCCCCCCCCGCCAAACCGCGCCCACGCACCCGCAGACGCGCGCCCGATTGCGACCCAGCCGGAATCGTCATATTAACTTTGCCCCCGGTGGGCGTGGGTACATTAACCTTCTCGCCCAAAGCCGCTTCCCACGGTGTGACGGCTAAATCAAACAACACATTATTGTCATCGAGTCTAAACAGGCTATCGCCTGCCAACTGCGCTACCAAATACAAATCACCCGCCGGCCCGCCATTCACCCCTGCGCCGCCTTGGCCGGTCAATCGAATGCGTTTGCCCGGCGCAAATTCCTTCGGAATGGTAATTTTTAGGTTTTTTCGCCCCGTTTCTGGATGATCAATAGCGAGTGACTTAGCGCCACCTTCGATCATCTCCTGAACGCTGAGCGGCAAGGCCATTTCAAAATCTGCCCCCCGCGCCACGCGGGCACGGCGCCCGCCCCCTTGCTCAAAACCCCGATCGCCGAACATGCTGCTAAAAAAATCCGAGAACCCAGCGCCGCCATGCTGTCCGCCGAATTGATTCGGATCAAAGCCCGGCGGCGGGCGAAAATCTTCACCCGCATGGTAGTTTGAGCCCAGTGTGTCGTACCGTTGGCGCTTTTCCGGATCACTCAACACATCGTTTGCTTCGTTGATTTCTTTGAATTTTTCTTCAGCGCCAGCCTCCTTGTTTCGGTCCGGGTGAAATTTTTGCGCCGCCTTGCGATACGCTTTTTTAATGTCATCTTGCGTTGCGCTGCGTTCAACACCGAGCGTGGCGTAATAATCGTGGAATTTCACGGGGGTTACCTCATCAGCACCAAATAATTATCGGGAAATGTGTGGGGCGTTTTTAGGCATTTTTCAAGCCGTGCGGCACGCGGCAATCGCGCGTCCCAAATACAAAAAACCCGCCAAAGGGCGGGTTAAGCGCAGTGGATGACAAGCACCCGACCCAAGCTAAACAAGGGCTTAACGCTGACGCGCCTTAAAGCGGGGATTGGTTTTGTTAATAACATAAACCTTGCCACGACGACGCACGATCTGGCAATCTTTGTGCCGTGTCTTGGCAGATTTCAGAGAAGATAAAATTTTCATAACAGCCTCAAGCCTAATCGAATTCGAACCAAAAATAGGTTGGGCAAATTAGCGCAAACCCAAGCTAAATGCAAGAAATTATTCTGTTTATCCCTAAAGGCGCTCGATGCAGTGCCATCAAACCATCCACTGCCGCTTCGCCTATACTAGCGGCCTATCGTGATTTAAAGGATGTCGGAACCGATGCCGCAAATTGTTATTGCCAGCCATAATCAGGGCAAGTTACGTGAATTTGATGCGATGCGCCATTTGATGAGCGATGAGTTTGCCGCGTTGAAAACCCTTGAGTTCATGCCCATTACCCGTTGGGCGGGCGAACCGCCAGAAGAAACCGGCGATAGCTTTATCGCCAACGCATTAATTAAAGCCCGCGCGGCGGCGGCGTTAAGTGGCCTGCCTGCCATTGCGGATGATTCTGGCCTTGAGGTTGCCGCCCTCGGCGGCGCGCCGGGGATTTTTTCAGCCCGATACGCTGGCATGCACGCGACCGACGCGGATAACAATGCCTTGCTGTTGGCTGAATTATCAGCCGCCCCAGCCGCCCATCGCTCGGCGCAGTTTGTGTGCGCCTTAGTTTTTGTTCGCAATGCGACCGACCCCGCGCCCTTAACAGCCTATGCCACTTGGGCAGGGGAGATTTTAACAACCCCGCAAGGCGCGCACGGTTTTGGCTATGACCCGTTATTTTTTCTGCCAGATCTTGGCAAAAGCGCCGCTGAACTCCCGGCTGAATTAAAAAACCGAA